>MNZY01000149.1 GCA_001873845.1 Candidatus Altarchaeum sp. CG2_30_32_3053
AATGCAGATAAAAATTTTAAGGTATTTCATTTGGACAAGGCAAGTGCTGCGATAGCAACAAATTTCGGTGCAAAACAGGCAAGTGGAGAAATTTTAATTACATAAAAATTTTAAAATGCGTTGTGGCAAAAACAAACAATAAAAATATTATTGGCGTTAAAATGGCAACAAATCATAAATTAATAATTGGAAATTGTACGAACATGAGTGAAATTTCCGACGGCAGTGTTCATTTAGCTGTAACTTCTCCTCCTTATTTTAATGCTCCTTTTGATTATAAAGATTTATTCAAAAATTACGACCAATATTTGGGTGTTTTAAGAAAGATGGCTAAAGAATCTTTTAGGGTTCTTGCAGAAGGCAGAATTTTTGTTCTTAATATTGATGATATGTTAGTCAGTGGGGATAAATTCCCTATTGTAGCAGACGCAATTAAGATTTTTCAAGAAGTAGGTTTTAGGTATAGAGATAGAATAATATGGAAAAAACCAGAAGGTTATTTAAGAATTAGTAGAAGAAGCGGAGTTATATTACAAAATCCGTATCCAATGTATTTTTACCCTGATAATCTACTTGAAAGTATTATAATTTTTCAAAAGGGGAAGTTTGACTATAAATCTATTCCAAAAGAAATTAGGGAAAAATCAAAAGTAGATACAAAAGAAATTCAAAGTAAAAAATGGTATATGACATTATGGGATATGAATAATGTTATGCCAAATCAAGTTTTAGAGAAGGATATTGCAGCATTTCCGGAAGAATTGCCATACAGGGCAATAAAATTATTCTCTTATGTTGGTGAAATTGTTTTAGACCCATTCGCTGGCTCTGGAACAACCATGAAAATGGCAAGACAATTAGGGAGAAATAGTATAGGGATTGAAATAAAGAAATCATTAATTCTTATTATAAAAGAAAAAGTAGGTTTTAATGGACAAAAAACTCTGAATAAAACCGACGACACTTTTGAGTTAATAGAAAGAGAAAAAGGATGGATAAAATGAATAGCATAACTGCAAAAATCAAAGGCATAAAATATACTCCGCTTTTATGCAGAAGGTTACATACTTTCAATTTTAACGAGTTGGATAAGGCACTTTCAAAAGAAGCGACATTTATCTTAAAGATTGATGATAAAAACCAAATCGCTTTAAGTTGGTGGGTTTCTGCAAAGAGAACAAGGTCGTATCTATATACAAGAGTTTATGACTCTTTATCTTTTACTGGTAAAAAATTAACGATAATCCCTATTGTTAAAGATGAAGGCAAAGGAGGGGATAGGGATTTTTTACAATGGGATACGGTTACATTAATGAGTTTGCTTGGCGTTTATGTTATAATAGCTTATTATAGCGAAGCTACGCAAAGTTCAAGATATGACAAAAAGATAACAAAACAAAGGTTTGATATTGATTACTTGAAAAATCAAATAAAGAAACTTCTTTCTTATCAATCTGATGCTTTACATTGGAATTTATCACAAATTGACAATATCTCTGAAATTGGAAAGAAAGCACTATATTCTTACGCTAAAATTTCTCAAAAATTAGGCGTTGAGATGCACTCAAAAGAATCAGCAAAAAAAAGAATAATGGAATTGAAAAAAGGAAAGGATGCCTTTATGAAACTCTCCAGAAATCTTGCAGAGATGGCACAAAAAAGAGAAAATGTAACTGTGCAACCGAAAGAGCATTTGGACGGAATAAAAGGAACAATCACAATAACAAATTATCTCGGTGGAAATTATTACTTTACTTCTGATGAAGTTTCGTTGCACAATAAAGAGATTCACTTGATTGACGCTAAACACACAAAAGAAAATAAATTACCCTCTTTAGGGGATATTAAAGATGGACTGCTAAAAATGATTCTCTTTACAAACTTGGAGGATGTTGAGATTGATGGTAAGAAATTTACCCCTGTTCCTATACTGAAACTTACAACAGTAGATACCTTTAAAATTGAGAGCATAAACAAACCGCAAAAAGAAATGTTGGAAGTTTTGAAGAAAGAAGCAAAAACAAACAGATTCATGATTTTAATAAATAAAAATTTTATACACTATTGAAAATATTAAAAATTTATTTTCGGATTAATCTAAATATAATATGGGCAAAAAAATTTCTATCGTTATCCCCGCATACAACGAAGAAAAATACATCAAAGAAACCTCGTCAAAACTCAAAGAGATAAAAAATAATGAATATAAAAATTTAGAGGTAATCGTAGTTGAAAACGGAAGCACGGACAAGACTTATGAAATAGCAAAACAATATGCCAATGCAGATAAAAATTTTAAGGTATTTCATTTGGACAAGGCAAGTGCTGCGATAGCAACAAATTTCGGTGCAAAACAGGCAA
>MNZY01000068.1 GCA_001873845.1 Candidatus Altarchaeum sp. CG2_30_32_3053
AAAGTATCCATCTTTACAATTATTTTACCCAATACTTTTACCTTTATTATTTTTTGATCCATAAATAATAATTATGTTTTTTGCATAATAAGGTGATAAAATATATTTTAAAAAGTATTAAAATATCTTTAAAAAACATTAATTTATAATGAATCACCAAATATTATCAAAAAGAAATAACGCTACAGTTGGACAAGCTCGGATTATTAAATAAAATTGATAACAAGAACTATAAATTGAAATAGGAAACTTTTAAACTTAATATTCTAAATTTAATTATAGTGAATTTATCTACATTGGACACTCAATTTAGTATTTATTAAGTTGCTTGAATGGTGTAAAAAATTAGCAAATCAACTATATTTATTTAATATTCAAAATTTAATTGTTAATTTAATATTCAAAATTTAATATGCCAAAGTCAAGTTATAGTCATTTTACTGACTTTTTGCAGTGAAATGAATATACTCGTAAATTTGATAACTATGTAAAAAGTTAGCAGATTTACTATAATTTAATATCAAAATTAAAAATTTTATTTATATTTTTATTTAAAATGTGCACCAAGAAATCACATGCAGTTCCGGTGGATAAATATCGTGCGTTCCATCCATCGTTAATAAAAAGCCTACATAAGGTGTCTCTAAAACTTATAGAGGAGGATGTACTGTGATGTCAAATGATAAAAGTGATATAAAATGATTACTATTGAAAAAGGTGATGGAATAATAGAAATTAAATTTCCATACAATAAAGATTACATTGAAAAAGTCAAAACAATCAAAAGTCACAAATGGCACACTGAAGAGAAATACCTGAGCATTCCACATTCTGAACTTGGGAATCTTTTATCTGCATTTGATGATGAAAAACTTGATATTGATTCATCCGTACGGCTTGTTGAACTTGAAAAGGAACTTGTTTCAAGAAAGTACAGCCTAAAGACGATTAAGGTGTATTTTCACTATAACGAGGATTTATTAGGATTCTCACGGAAAAAACCATCTGAGATAACAAACGAGGATGTAAAGAATTATCTATTTGAACTTGCGGATAAGAGATTCGCATCCACATCAAGTTTAAACATCGCTATCAACGCACTGAAGTTCTATTATGGCGAGGTGTTAAAGCGAGGATTTGTTTTTGAGATAAAACGACCGAAGAAGGATAAGAGACTACCAGTTATTCTAAATCAAGAAGAAATCTCGAAGCTATTCTCTGCCGTTTCCAATATTAAGCACAGAGCGATTCTTTTGCTTGTTTATTCCTCTGGCTTAAGAGTGAGCGAAGTTGTGAACTTGAGGGCTGAAGATATAGATGTTCAGAGGGGACTCATCCATATTAAGGGAGCAAAGGGAAGGAAGGATCGGTATACACTCCTTTCAGAGGTTGCACTTTGGACTTTGAGTTTGTATCGAAAGTCGTATCGGCCAGCGAAGTGGCTTTTCCAGGGACAACAAGATGGGATGCATGTTACAACAAGAACAGTGCAAAGGATATTTGAAGATGCCTGTAAAAAAGCAGAGATAAAGAAGGAAGTTAGCGTTCATTCGCTAAGGCACAGCTTTGCCACGCATCTTTTAGAAAGCGGAATAGATTTAAGATACATTCAAGAGCTTTTAGGGCATAAGAGCAGTAAAACAACGGAAATATACACACATGTAAGTGCTAGGGATTTGGGTAAGATAAAAAGCCCTTTAGATTTAATAATGAAGAAATCAGATATGATGAAGGAGGTGGAAGGGGATGAAGATTAGCAGTCTGCCAGAGGGTGATATATGCGACGTAAGTTTCGGATATAACCATAAAATGTATGAATATACGACATTAATGTCGGATATACCGAAGTTAGCTGAAATATTCCTTTTCTTTTTTGGGCTATCGCCCAATTGTTTTAAAAAATTTTTAAATTTCTTTTTCATTAATTAAAGAGGGGAAATAAGGTGTTTTTTCCGCTCCTGGAATCACAGAAAAAACGATTTTTATAAATTCTATTTTTGTAGTAAAATAGAGACATAGAAGCTTCAAATTATGGATTTAACAAATACTAGACAATTATTAACCCTAAGAGAAGCATGCGAATGGGCAAGCTCTTTTTTGGGTCGTAATATTAGCGAATCTAACATCTCTTACTTGATACAATACGGAAAAGTTAAAAAGTATAGCGAAAATGGTAGTACCCAAATAGACGCCCATGATTTAAAAGACTATTACCAATCATTTAACGGTAAAAGAGAGGTTGAGTGGAAAAAGAAACTCGGCAATGATCTAAACTGGAGTTTATCTTTTGATAATTTGCGAGAAAAAGACACAACAAAACATGTTCATAGATTACACCCATACAAAGGTAAATTTATACCTCAATTGGTTGAATATTTTATTGATAATCATACTGATAATTTCAAGCAAAAAACCTTTTTTAAAAAAGGGGACATTATCCTGGACCCTTTTTCAGGTTCAGGCACAACATTGGTGCAAGCGAATGAGCTTGGTATTCATTCAATAGGAATTGATATCTCTCGATTTAATTGCATGATAACGGATACCAAACTATTAGACTACGACCTGGATTTATTAGTCAGAGAAATAAAAAATATAAATTTAGCAATTACTAAATTTGAAGCCGATGGCAAGATAGAAGAATTTGAAAAGAAACTTTATTTTGAGCTTGCTAAATTTAATAATAAATATTTTCCTTCGCCAGATTTCAAAAGAAAAATTTATAAGCGAGAAATTAATGAAAATGAATATTCCACGAAGAAAGAAAAAGATTTTTTAAATATTTATAATGAGTTGATCGCAAAATATAAAATAGAACTCAAGCAAGAAAAAAATAAAACTTTTCTTGACAAGTGGTATATAAAAAATGTAAGAAAAGAAATTGATTTTGCTTTTGAGCAGATTAAAAAAAATAAAGATGAAAAAAATAAACGAGTTTTAGCTGTTATACTAAGCCGGACAATTCGTTCTTGCAGAGCGACAACTCATTCTGACTTAGCTACTTTAAAAGAACCACAGACAACGACTTATTATTGTTGGAAGCATAAAAAAATCTGCAAGCCTCTTTTTTCAATCAAATATTGGTTTGATCGTTATGCAAACGACACCGTTGTTAGAATTAGGGAATTTCAAAAATTAAAAAATGGTGCATATTGGGTGTCAATTACCGGTGATTCAAGAACTGTTGATATTGCGAAAAAGATAAAATCCAGAAATAAGGAGTTTTATAAAATTTTTGAAAAACAAAAAATTAAAGGAATTTTTTCTTCCCCGCCGTATGTTGGGCAGATAGATTATCATGAACAACATGCTTATGCTTATGATCTTTTCGGATTCGAAAGAAAAGATGAGCTGGAAATTGGCCCTTTATATAAAGGCCAGGGAATGGAAGCTAAAAAATCTTACGCCGAAGGTATATCACAAGTTTTATTAAATTCAAAAAAATATTTGTCAAATAATTTTGATGTATTTTTAGTAGCCAATGACAAATGGGGTTTATATCCACAAATTGCAGAAAAGGCTGGAATGAAAATAGTTAATCAATACAAACGTCCCGTACTTAATCGCACCGAACGTGATAAAAATCCTTATTCAGAAATAATTTTTCATTTGAAAAATAATTAATAATATGGCACTATCAAAAGATTTACAACAGAAGGTCTACGAATTTCTAAAGGAAAAAATCCTCAAAAAAATTGATGAATACAACTTAAGTGATGAAGATTCGTCAAAACCTTTTCAATATGCTCTTTTTACAAAAAAGGGCTACTTAGCTAAAGGATTTATTCATGGATGCGAAACGGCACTTGGTAATTGGCATGAAACGATAGCAAAAATTATTGCCACTGAAAATTTTGCAATTGCAAAAAAATTACAAGGACAAAACAAATTGAAGGGCAAAATCACAAGAGAAGCACAAAGAACATCCGAAAATATTTTAAGTGATCTCGATAGTGTTAAAAGAGAACCAAATCATAACTTAGAAATAGAAGAAATTTTTAAAGCCAGCCAAAACCCCAAACAAACGGAAGACAGAATACAAACTGTTGATCTTTACATAGAAACAAAGGACGGTGAAGAAATTTATTTTGAAATAAAAGGTCCTAAGCCAAATAAAAACGAGATGAGAGCGGCAAAAAGAGACTTGCTAGAAATATATGCAATGAGATCAGCGGAAGGCAAAAAAGTCAAAATTTATTTAGGCATGTATTATAATCCCTATTATCCTGAAGAATATCAAAGATGGACATGTTTAAAATTTTTTGATAAAGGAAATGATTTTCTTATCGGTAAAGATTTTTGGGACTTTTTAGGAGGAATTGGAGCTTATGAGGAGTTAATTGATATTTATGAAAAAGTTGGAGAAGAAATAAGACCAGTGCTAGATCAAAAGTTCAAGGATATCGCAAAGGATCAAAAATAATAAAGAGTTTTGGGCTTCGGGAATTCACCCCTTTAATTCCCCTCTGCCCTTCGCCCAAAACGGAAAAAGAAATTTGAAAATTTTTTAAAACAAGTTTTCTTATCAGAAAACAAAAGAAAAGGAATACATCAGCTAACAGCGTATATCTGGTTACGGCTTTTATACAAAAGCCTCCACCCATATTTTGCTCCGCTACGCTCCGCAAAACATCAGATATACGCGAACGTTATGCGAAATCAATCAAGGAGAAATTGAATATGAAAATTAAGAGCGCATTGTGCGCTATAAAAAATATCTTACGTGGAATTCGAGACTGTAAGAACTGGGGAGAGATAAGCATATTAATCATTAAAGGACGGAAACCTACCACAGTGATTTTAAGAAATGGGATTCAAATTGATGCACCTGAAGACAATACTCTTGTGGAGATGGTGCAAGAAATATTCTTTAAAAATGTGTACAACCCTGTCGATCTTTCTATTAAAACTAGCGATATTGTTGTGGACATCGGGGCTAATATCGGGGTGTTTACGTTATTCGCGGCCTATAAAACTCAAAACATTGTCTATGCATTCGAACCTTTTCCTAAAAACGTGGAATTTCTAAATCGGAATATTCATACAAATGATTTGCACAATATCCTAACTCATTGCGTTGCCGTTAGCGATAAGATTGGATCAACAAAATTATTTCTCATTGAGATTTCGGGAGGACACCTGCTATTCGATCATAACATCAAGGGTAAATTGGAAAAATATGTCGAAGTTCCTACCATTACTTTACAACGTATTATGGATGATAAAAATTTAGAATATATTGACTTTCTAAAATTGGATTGTGAAGGGGCTGAAGGTTCAATACTAATGTCAACTCCGAAGGATTATCTTAAAAGAATTAGGAAGATAACAATGGAATTTCATGACAATGTATCGCAACTAAAACATGATGATATTCAAAGATTATTGGAGGAAGTGGGGTTTGTTACAAGGTTGAGTTGGGATGGTAGGTCGCCATTTGGTTATCTTTATGGCAAGAGGGATTGATTGACTTCGGCTAACACGGTGTTTGTGGCTCACTTTGTTCGCCCAAATGCTCACTATTGCTCGCACTTCGCATACACCGAAAACTTTATACGCAATTCGTTCATGACGTTCAAGAAATTTAAGAGGAGGTATAAAGAATGAAAGGAAATATGAGAAATAATAAAAGAAAAATACCCGGCATGCTTTACATACTTGTTTCCTTTATTCCGTGGATTATTTACTGGATATTGTGTGGAATGGGAAACAAGCTAGGTATAGTTGTTCCTCTTGCAATTTCTTTGTTCCTCGTTGTTCCTCAAATCCGCAAACGGGACTTCAATATGATGGACGTTACTTCTGTTCTCTATTTCTGTGTCGCTGCTACTGGCACATTTATTTTCAACCTGAACATATTTATTGAATATAGCAGTTTTATTGGCTATTTTGTTTTATTTCTAATGGCTGGTATTTCTTTAATCATCAAGCAACCTTACACCTTACAATGTTCAAAAAGAGACTACCCAGAAATTTACTGGAAAGATAAGTAATTCTTAGCTATTAACAACACGATAACGGTGGTTTGGGCCGGCATCTTTATAGTAAATGCGGTCATATTTTTGTTTCTCAGTATGCCCTTTACAGTAATCTTTTCAAACATGTTAATTGTCTTCGGCATAACCATTTCAGTCATTTTCTCTTTAAAGGCGCCTGCTTATTTTGTTACAAAAGAATTCAAAAGATATAACTGGAGCGTTGAAGCGGACACACAGAAGCCAAAAGGAGAAGACGAATATGATGTTATCATCGTTGGATCAGGAATAGGGGGGTTAACTTGTGGTGCTTTGCTTTCAAAGAGAGGTTATAAAGTCTTGGTTTTAGAACAGCATTATCAAGTTGGTGGCTATTGCTCTTCTTTTAAGAGGAAAAATTTTGTTTTTAATGCTGGAGTAGAAAATGTAAGTGGACTGTGGAAAAGAGGGCCCATTGCGTTTCTCTTAAAGGAGCTTGGGCTCAAAAAAGATGGTTTCTTCGTAAGGAACAGGATGAGATTCATATTTAAGGGAAAGGAAATCAATGTCAATAATTTAGAAGAGTTGATTAAATCCCTTTCGGAGATGTTTCCAGAGGAAAGAGAAAACATTCGTGCTTTCTTTGATGAGGCAAAAAAGGCTTATGAGGAATGTTATAAAGACGCTGATGTTTATGGCACACCTTTACCTGCTGAGCTCATTGTTAAAGTCTTTGGAGCGAGGAAACTGCTAGATTATCCGAAGGAGCACACACATTTCTACGACTGGTCGAACAAAACATTTGCTCAAAAACTCGATGATCACTTCAGAAGCAAGGATCTAAGAGAATTCCTATGCGCTTTATTGCCACACTTTGGAGCAGAGCCAGATAAAGCTCCGGCAAACGGCATGCTTGCAGCGTGTATTTCTTATTTTCTCTATGGGGGCTATTCTCCCAAAAAAGCACAGAAGTTTGCAGACAGCTTGAAGGAGTTCATTGAGAAGAGCAATGGTAAAGTCTTGGTCAGGCATAAAGTTGATAAAATTTTGACCGAAGGAAGAAAAGTTAAAGGGGTGAAGGTTGGAGACAAAATTTTCAGAAGTCCTGTGGCAGTATCCAACGCGAACGCTAAGACCACATTCTTGGAACTTGTCCCGGGAAATAATCTGGATAAAGGATTTGTTGATTACATAAAAAGCTTAAAGATGTCTCCTTCCTGTCTAATGGTGTCCTTGGGCGCAGATATGGAGCTCTCCGATTATCCAACAACTATCCACAATCTTGATGACAATTATGCGCTCATAATTAGCTCAAATACTGATCCAACCTTTGCGCCAGAAGGTAAAGCCAGTATTATGTTATTGGGCGATGCCAATTACCATGATTTTCCAGAGAGAGGAACAAAAGAGTATTTAGAAAAGAAAAATAAACTGGCTGAAATACTAATCCAAAAAGCGGAGCAAATTATCCCAAATTTAAGCAAACATATAATTGTTCAGGATGTAGCAACGCCTAAAACCTTTGAAAGATATACCTCAATGCCAGAAGGGGCGCTTTATTCTTTTGATCAATCGATTGAAACAAAAAGACCTTACTTTAAAACATCAATAAAAGGTTTATATTTGGCAGGCGCTTCAACTTTCCCGGGTGGAGGAATAGAACCGGTGGTAATATCAGGGATTATTTGTGCAAATGACATATGTAATTGGGATGTTGAGGCGCCATGAGCGAACCCTCCGCTTTACTTCGCAAAGCTCCGACCCTTACGGGTGCGTATAACAGCGGACATACGGTTACGCTTCGCTCCGCCCAAATGCTCGGCTTCGCCTCGCACTTCGCACGTCCGCAGCCGTTATATGACATTGCTGTGAATAAATATAAAAAGGAGAGATGGATAAGAAAATTATGAAAATGCAAAGCATACGTTTTTTATTACCAGTTTATATAGTCCTGATACTTGTCATCTTTATTCTACCATATTACAGTGCAGAAGGATATTCAATATTTAAACATACAACAAGCCATTTGGGAGCACAAAATACACCGAATGCGTGGATTATGAATATAGTCTTTTGTCTTTTGGGTATAGCATGTATATTTGAAGGTTTGTTTCACCTGAAGCAATATTGGGGTCATAAAATTCTATTAACTATTTTTGGTGTGGGATTGATTTTAGCAGCGATTTTCCAGCATGCACCAATCGTAGAGGATATCCCATATAATCTTAGCGAAGATAATATGCACTCCCTTTTTGCAACTATTGTTGGTTTTTCTTTCACAATTTTTGCCATTTCTGCAGCTTTTATTGAAAGAACAAATACAAAAAGAATATTAGCTTTGTTAGTTGGATTGATTGCAACAAGTTTGTCCATACTTATGTATAGTGTGATTGATTTTGCAGGACTATGGCAAAGATTAATGTTTATTATTTCTTTTGCATGGTTAATCTTCTTTTTTGAGGGGATGAGAATTGAAGAAGAAAAAAATTGATGTATTAGTGCAACGTCATATAACAGCGGATAAAAGGCTTCGCTCCGCTTCGCCCAAATTGCCTTCGGCAACTTCTTTTATCCGCAAAACGTTAGGCGAAATGCTCACTACGGGGCAAAGACATATAAAGTAGGAAATGGTATAAAATAAAAGAGGTAAATTGTGACAAATAAAATATTTTCAAATAAAAGAATAGGAATTTTGGGAAAAGGCTGGAGTGGGAAAAGCACCATTACGGTTTTATTGGCTAAAGCCCTTAGGAATTGCGGATATCAAGTTTGTGTGTTGGATGCTGATTCAACTAATATGGGCATTCATCAGGCATTAGGATTTAAAAAACCTCCTCTCTCTCTCATGGATTATTTTGGAGGGACTATATTTTCTGGGGGGAAAGTTTCTTGTCCAGTAGATGATCCTACTCCTTTATCTGGAGCAACTATTCATTTAACCAAGATTCCTAATAAATACTATTCTTTTGATCAAGAAGGGCTTTTTCTTTTTCAGTTAGGGAAAATAGGAGATAAAGGTCCGGGAGCTGGATGCGATGGTCCTATTTCTAAGATAACTAGAGATTTAAGGGTCGAAGGGATTGGAGATCAACCTGTAACTTTGATAGATGTTAAAGCGGGTTTGGAAGATTTTACTATGGGGGTTATAACAAGCATGGACTGGATAATTACAGTAGTAGATCCTACTACTGCTTCGATTCAAATAGCTGAAGATATTAATAATCTCATTCCTCGAATAAAAGCTGGGGAATTACCGGCTACTGAACACCTGGAAAGTTCTGAACTTATTGAAGAAGCAAAGAGAATATATAAAGAAGCAAGAATAAAAGAATCTTTTGTGCTATTGAATAAAATCAAGGACGAAAAAATAGAAAATTATGTATACAAAAAATTAAAAGAGAAGAGATTAAGAGCAATAGGGGTCATCTACGAAGATTCTTCAATTTCATTATCCTGGCTAGAAGGGAAGCCCTTGGAAGCAATAAAAGCAAACAAGGATATAATGGGTGCTATTAAAAGATTAGAGCAAATTGTAAAAGAGCAGCAAGGGAACCTATAAAATGATGGTTTGGATGCTCCTAGACATATAAGAGCTTAAATATGCCCTTTCGTTCGCACTGTCGCCTAACAGCGGATAAAAAGGAAATCAAAGATTTCCGCAAATTGTCTTCCTGTCTGCGTGCGGACACGCACAGGCAGGCGGCAACTTCTTTTATCCGCAAGCCGTTAAATCCAATCGAGGTCGGCTCGCAGAAAGCAACAACTATTTAAATGAGGTAAGATCTAGATAGATTAACATGAAACAAAAGAATTTATTTTTTGCCGGAATCATTCTCCTTTTAATAATTGTAATAATTGTAGTTGCCATCCAATTCAAAGGCAAAAGCGAATTATCTTCTTTCACAATAAATTTATATGGAGATTTTACAAGTAGTGGAGGCAGTAGATATTATAATGCTTCTTTAACATTTCAAGAAGATAAATTAGTTTCTGGATGGCAAACATACGAGACTTGGCCACGCACAGGAGGGCATAATATTGTCGAGTGTATAATCGATGCCAATTCTTTAAATTGGATTGATAAGAACACAAAAGGAGAATGCGAATACAAACCTGAATACATACCTCTAGATAAAAATGGGATATTGCAAAAAATAAATTCTGAAGAATTTAAATCTGTTGATAAATGTGTACATCGTGACATTTGTTATGAGATTATTAAATAAGCTCACCGACCTCGACTTCTCCGAATTGCTTCGCAATTCTCGACTTTTTCTTTCAGAAAAAGGGACTTAACAGCGCTTATACGGTTCCGCCTTCGCTCTGCCGCTCGGCTTCACCCCAATTTTTCCTTCGGAAAAACTGCGTATAATCGCGATTATACGCAATCGGCTTCGGGACGCTAAAAATAAAAAGATATAAAAAGTAAAACTTTGTAGGAGGATCACATGACTCAATATCAATACCAAGAAACAACAAAAGAAGATTGGATAAGGACAATTATTTATATTGCTGCGTTCGTTGCCATTATAATAATTGGAGCAATATTTTTATTACCTGCCTACGGGTATATCTGGTTGATTCTTTTCGTCGGAAGTCTATTTTTACTTGTGAGATGGCACGCAAAGAATTTCGCTTACCGTTGCCCTAAATGCGGGCATGAATTTGAGATATCCGCTTTTATTGATTTCATAAGTCCCCACGGACTATGTAAAGGTGGCGGTTGGAAATACTTAAAATGCCCAAAATGTCACGAAAGATCGAGAGCAACTGTAATAAAAAAGATAAAGAAAAAATGATAGCGTCCCTTCACCAACTACGCTCACTACGTTCGCTGCATATAACAGCGGATAAAAGGCTTCGCTACGCTTTGCCCAAATTGCCTTCGGCAACTTCTTTTATCCGCCAAACGTTATACGCAATTCGAAAACCTGCCTTTCACGGAAAGGAGACCGTAAATTATGACGTTGTTGCCTTCGTTTAACTTCATAGGAGGAAAAGAGAGAATGAAATTGTTACGCAACTTTCATCTAACGAAAATTAAACAAAATTTTTTCTTATTTTTTCGGGTGGGGGCTTTTTATGGACTTAAAAACAAAAAGATTTATAATGAAAGAAATACTGGGGTAATATTATGACCAAAGAACAAAAATTTTATAAAGCACTACCGGATGTATTTATTGGCGCCAAGATTGAGGGCGAGGGCGGTTTTGTCAATTTGATGAGAATAAAATCAAATTACTACCGTAAGATTGAGGACATCCTCAAAAAGGATATTGAAGCGGCTCTCAAAAGCCACCCTAAATTTATAGACGAACTTTTTGACAAGCTTTACTCCTTTTTCAGTCGCTATTTTACCGAAAGCGGCTCAATTTATTTTAATTCAACGCCATTCCATAACAATATCTACGAAAAGGTTTATACCGATGAAAAAGATGTCATTCTCTTTTGGAAAACACAGATGCTTTACTATGTCAAAACCGACCGGATTTTTAGAAGTTTGCCGGTTGAATTTAACGGATTTAAGTTTTACTTTGACGCTTCAAAGATTGAAGCCAAAAAAGCCAACGAAAAACGCTCGCTTGTTTTTGAATTAAACAAAGTCCGTGAGGACAGCACAATTATTTTTGGCGTTCAATACTCCGAGAGAGGCGCGAAAACAAAGCAGGACGAAATACTTAAAGCAATTAAGAAAAATGGCATTGCAATTAAAGAAGAAGAATTGGAACGCGCTTTTAGAGTTTTTGAAAAGCAAAGCGAGGTTGATTTCTTTATAAATAAAAACGCTAAA
>MNZY01000067.1 GCA_001873845.1 Candidatus Altarchaeum sp. CG2_30_32_3053
TTTTGTCTATAAAACAGACCCATTAAAATCAGACACTGATGGGGATGGAATCAGCGATTACGATGAAATTTTTGTCTATAAAACAGACCCATTAAAATCAGACACTGATGGGGATGGAATCAGCGATTACGATGAAATTTTTAAATACAAAACAGATCCGTGCGATGCAAAAAGCAAGCAGGGCAACTTTAACCTTTGGTGGCTGATATTTATTATAATTTTGCTGCTTTTAATACTGCTTGCCCTGTTTTTATTGGCAAAAAGAAAAAGGAAAGCTGGTGAAGAAACCGCGCAGCCAAAAGAAAAATATACTACTGGTCAAGGTGCAGGTGCGGGTGGTGGTTTAGGTGAGGTAAATCCAGATGCCCATAAACCGGTAGAAAAAGGAGGACAAAGTGGCGGATTGGGAGGAATTTAGAATTTAAATTTTTCAGATAAACGGGTTGATGAAAATCAGGAAAAAGCGAAGCCAGAATTTACATTTTAGAATATAGTAAATCTACTAACTTTTAACACTATTCAAATATATTTATAAATAGTAAATTTAAGTGCAAAAGGTTAACAAATTCACTATAATCTGTTTGAGCCCTTTAATCAATCAATCAACCTTTATATAGCCCTCATCATCCCACTTCGGCGCATTTCTTTTTAGACATTCCTTAAAATTTTTTTCAACACCGTATTCGTCCTTTCTTGTTACTGTATTAATATCACTGACATACCATGTCATTTCTTCATCTTTAATCTTTTCTTCTATTCGTTCAAGTGATTTTGAAAAGTCCTCTATTAATTTTTTCCCTTCGTCTTCAATTTGTTTAATTTTATTTTCATCCATTTTAAATTATTCAAATTTATAGTTAATAATTTATCTTTTTACACTATTAACGGTTATTGGTTGTGTGCCATATTAAAGTAGGACACTTTTTTTAATATAACCCGGGTTTCCCAACCATGCGTAAAAGTTTGGGCGTAATTTTTAAATCCCAAAGATTTAAAAATATCCAAATGATAGTGAGCGTATTTTTGTTGTTAAGCATAATTAATTTTGTAAATTTTTAAAATTACCCGTAAATTTTTTGATGGCGGGAAAGACGGGATATAATCTATAAATTAAAACATACTCATAAATTAAAACACAAATATAAATTAAAACACCTATACGAATTAAATTAAAACACCTATACGAATTAAATTAAAACACCTATACGAATTAAATTAAAACACCTATATAAATCAAATTAAAACACCTATATAAATCAAATTAAAACACCTATGTAAATTAAATTAAAACAGGAAAAATATGAAAATTTCCAGCATAGATATTGACAGGAGAAAAAGGTGCGGTATTCCGGAAATTGTATTCGGAGAAAAAGACAGCAATGACCTGGTTAAAATAATAAAAGAAATTTTAAACATGGACAACAAAGTAATAATAACCCGGCTTGATAAAGCAAAAAAAGCAAAAATTTTAAATGAACTGAACAGGAAGCATATAAATTTTAAATTTAAATATAATGACAGAGGAAGGGTGCTTACAATATATAAAGGAAAATCCGATACCCCGGGAAAGACCGAAAGTGTTGGAAAAATCGGACTGATAACAGCGGGAACATCTGACATCAATATTGCTGAAGAAGCAAAAGAGACGGCATTACAATTAGGATGTGGTGTTGTAGAAAAGTACGATGTAGGAATTGCGGGATTGCACAGGGCAATAAAAACAGTTGAAAAGATGAAAAAAAGCAATGTCCGATGTATCATTGTTATCGCCGGAATGGAAGGTGCTTTGCCTTCGGTAATTTCCGGATTAACCGATGTTCCAGTAATTGCAGTGCCTACTTCTGTAGGTTATGGAACAGGAGAGAAAGGACTTGCGGCAATTATGACTATGTTAAATTCCTGCACATCTGTTGCAGTTATGAATATTGATAACGGATTTGGTGCAGCAGTGATGGCATATAAAATTTTAAAAGCAAATAAAAAAGTCATTCTGGCAAATAATGGTTAAAATGTTGTTTGAAAGATACCTATGGGAGGAATACTAAAATTTTACCCCTTAAATTTCACCTTCCCTTCAAAAACATATTCCGCGCCCCCAATCAAAAAAATTTCTTCTTCTCCTGCATTATGCTCATTTATCTCCACCTTTAAATCCCCTCCTCTCGCATGAATTAAAAATTTCTTCCTTCCATGTTTTTTATACATAGCATAAGATGCGGCACAGATTCCTGTTCCGCAGGCAAGTGTTTCGTCTTCAACACCCCTTTCATAGGTTCTTATCCTGAATTCATCATCGCCAATCCGCTGGATAAAATGCACATTTGCTCCGTTCTTAAACACATTGGAATTTCTTATTTCCCTTCCAAGTTCCTTCACATTCACATAATCAACATCACTCCATGAACTAATAAAATGTGGATTCCCAATATTGACATAATATCCGCTAAATCCGCGGGCGTTCATCTCGCTAAATTCTATAACCTTTCCCAAATGGACATTAACCTCAAAGTTCCTGTTCTTATCTGGAAAAATTTCTAAATTTAATATTCCTTTCAATGTGTCCGCTTTGATAAAATTTTTCTTTTCAATAAAACTGTAAAAATACCGTGCAAAACACCTTATTCCGTTTCCGCACATTTCTGCGATGCTTCCGTCAGGATTAAAAAAGTGAAATTTTGCATCCGCATCCTTGTCTGTCTTTTGTATAAATATCACTCCGTCGCTTCCTATTCCAAAATGCCTGTCTGAAATTTTCTTCACAAAGCCGAACTTTTTATCTTCGGGAATTAAAATTTTGTCGTGTTCGTTTATCAGTATGAGGTCGTTTCCCGCTGCCTGCATCTTTACAAATGGGATCTTCATTTTATTTATATGGTTATAAATTTAATTATCAAAGATAAATTTTAAAAATTTTAAGACATAAAATTGGATGTTCAAAATTCTAAACCACTGGTTTTGCTGGGATTAAACAAGGTCGGATGTAAAGGAATAAAAAAGCAAATCATAAGAAATGGCAATATACTTTATGCAGACATAGACGCGTATGTTGATTTGGCAGGGGACAGGAAAGGAATTCACATGTCAAGGATTATAGAAAGTATAGATGAAATCATAGAAAAAACAGATAAAAAGGTAAATAACTGTGAGGACTTTTGTGTTGAAGTTGCAAAGAATATTGCCAAAACCCAGAATTACGCTGAAAGATCAGAGGTAAATTTAACAGCTAATTTTACCGCACAAAGAAACAAATTCGGAAAAAATGTTGAAAAAACATATAAAGTGATTGTTAACGGTGTTGTTACTTTAAAGGAGAATAGCTTTGAAATGAGAAAGAAAATTGGTTGTAAGACTATTGGTTTGAATGCCTGCCCGTGTGCACAGGAGACAATAAAACAGAGAACTGCTAAAAAGCTGAAAAATTTATTCGGTGAAAAACAAACATCCCGGATTTTGTCGCTAATTCCGCTGGTAACACATAACCAGAGGGCAGAAATTACATTAATTGTTGAGATGCCTGCAAAGGAGCATGTTGAACTTGAGGGCTTAATTGATATATGTGAAAATTCATTTAGTTCTGAAATTTTTGAGATGCTGAAACGACCTGATGAAGCATCTGTTGTTGAAAATGCTCATAGAAAGCCCTTGTTTGTTGAGGACAGCGTGAGGGAGGTTGCAGAAAATTTTTATAAAACGTATGGAAATTTAAGCAACGGAATAATAAATATAAAGGTTAAGAGTTTTGAGTCAATCCATCCGCATGATGCTTTTGCGGAGTGTAAAATTTCAATAGAGGATTTGAGAAAAATTTTTAAGTAAATTTTGAATATACTACGCAACTTTATAAATTGCGTTTTTCAAATCTTTAAAATACGCTCATTTTGTTTCTCTACATTTATATATTTTAGATCTCTGTGATTTTGAGAATGTGCTATAAAAAAGTGCATCTTTTGCCGTTGTTGAGTATAAATTTCAATTAAAAATCAAGTAAAATGAAGGATATAAGTGTTAGTATTTTTCAGATTCTGGAACGCAAAACAGGCGGATTCAGAGAGGACGCCGAACGTATCAAAAAATATATTAAAGAAAATATACAAAGTGCAAAAGAAAATGTAGAGGTTATAAACATAGATTTTAAAGGAATTACTCTTGTAACCCACTCTTTTGCAGACGAAATATCAGTAGTAAAAGAATATTTTGAAAAACAAAATAAAAAAGTTGAATTTATAAATATGAATGAAGATGTAAGAAAAATGACTGAAATAATTCATAGAGGAAGACCTTACATATTGAAAAACCGGGAAAGAAGCTATAAACAAGCATACTTATCCTGATGCAGATCAAATCATTAATTTAAGTACATATTATGACAAACATTGTAATCACAGGCAATGAAGAAATCACCAGTAGAATTAAAGAATTATTGAAAAATATTATAAATTTAGATACTGATACATTTTCCAAAGATATAAATCTTGAAAAAGCAGCGCTGGTTACGCCATTATCAATATTGCCTTTAGCGGCAAAGATCACAAAAAAGATGAACAAGAATCAAGAATTAAATATCATTTATCCCGCATCCTTGGCAGGATATTATTCTGGATCATATTTGAAATCAATTAAGTTCCCTAAAGGGTCAGATCAGTATCTTTTAAATCAAAATTCTTCATATATTCCAATACTTCATTTAAATTTGCAAAACAAGGAACAAGAAAAGGTGGCTGAGAGGGGCCCTAGACAATATGTATCTTTGCTGTAAAATATTTTAGAAGATCAAGATTACAAAGAAAATATTGAAAATGCAATAGGTTACGTAGTTCAAAATCATGAAAAATAGGTTACGTAGTTCAAAATCATGAAATGATTAATAATGTTTTCCAACATTCAAAATCCCAATCTCTTTGGATTTTAGCACAATCTTGGAAAAATAAAAAACAAATTGAAATTTGTTTACTTGATGAAGAAGGTATTGTATTTAAAAAAGCATATCAAAACGCTGAAACTCCGATAAATCCTAAAGATGATATTGAATCAATCCATCCGCACTGAACGGGAGATCATCAAAGCATGATTTTGGAGATTCAGAAAGAGGATGCAGTATTAGAAGATCACTAAAATTGATAACTGAATCCGAATTAAATGGCGAGTTTTTAATTATTTCAGGAAATGCATATTACTCAGGAAAAATAAAGAAGTTTTTTAGAGCAACAGTAATGTTCTGGCAAGGAGCTATAATTATAACAAGAATTAACGAACCATTATCTAAAATAAATATTTATAAAACTATTTATAAAACAAGAATTAACGAACCATTATCTAAAATAAATATTTATAAATATATTGAGTGATAAAAAAATCAAAATTTAAAAACAATAAAATGTTCAAAAAAATTTTGTTTGCAACAGACGGAAGCGAATGTGCAAAAAGGGCGGAAAAGTATGCAATAGAACTCGCAAAAGATGAAAACGGGGAAATCACAGCAATGACCGTAGGGGATATATCCTATGCTACTGTTCCGATAGGAATTGACGGAACAACTATGCTGCAGGCGACAATTGCAGATGCGATAGAAAATGAAACAAAAAACGGAGAAAAAATTTTGAACGAATTTAAACAGGCAGCAGAAAAGGAAAATATAAAGATAAATACAATAGTGAAAATCGGAAAGCCGGATACAGAAATTATTGAAGAAAGCAAAAACAACTATGATGTTATAGTTATCTGCTCAAAGGGATTAAGCGGAATAAAAAGATACCTGCTTGGAAGTGTTGCAGAACATGTTGTCCGATATTCGGAAATACCTGTTCTGGTTGTGAAAAATAAAAAAAGAAGAATGTGAAGATTGAAATTTTGAAAGTTTTTGGGAAAATTTAAATTAAAGTTCAAATTAAAGTTCAAGTCAAAAGTTTCCTGTTTCAATTTATAAACTTCATTAACAAATCGGTTATGTGCCATATGAAAGTAGGCCACTTATATTTGGCACTCAACCGTCCAATTTAAAGGGATGAGCACGGATTTTTTAAATAGCAAAAATTTTTGAACTTTCATAAAAAACCCATGGTATTAATAAGAGCGATTACCTCACTCTCATCTCACCCTGACAGCAACTCCTTGTTTAAAACTCGCACATTCTCTTGGAGCAAGCATCAATGTTCCCCTCGCAATCAATATATCCTCCTTATCAACAACTAAACATTCGTCTCCTGCCCTTAAATTTTTATCCGCATCAACGACAAATTTTGCAAATACATTCTTTCCTTCTTTAACAAAAGGAACTGCTTCATCGTTTATCGCAATCCTCAATTTTGGAAATTTAAAAAATTTGTGCAATTCCTCTGCCAGCATTTCATGCGGAATAATAAAATGATCACTTGCCCTGACACTTGCGAGCAATTCCTTTGTTTTATTGTCATGAATCCACCTGATCCTTTTTGTAGTTTTTGAACGCTTTATTCTCAGAAAAAATTTATCCAGAATTTTATCTGCGTCATTTCCGAACTGATATTGCATAATTGCCCTGACTTTTTCTTCATCGCCTGCATTTGATTTAACTCCAAAGACATTTAAGGGATAGATATCCAAAATTTGTTCTGCAATCTTCCCAAATGGCTTTACTTCTGTTAAATTTTCCGTCTTAATATTCCTTGCCCTGTGTTTAACATTATATATTTCAGTCCTGCAGTCAAATCCAAAATCAAAGAATGCAGATCGTTTTGTTATGGGGTCAAATTCAGATAAAAATTTCCTGTGCTGCTTTAATGATCGGACAGCTTTGTATAAACTCGGATGTGATATTGCCCGCATTTCAATATACTCCCATAAAGTATTCTCCTTTATTGCCTGCTTAACCCTTCTGATTTCTTCATAAGATACATATAAATTGTGTAAGGCGATGGCATGCTCGTCCAAATCAGCAGGATTTTTATTGCGGCATACCAGACAAGAGCATGGCAGATATTCAAGTTCTGAAATTTTCTTTGTTCCGTAATTTGTAATATACCTTTTATCTTTTGCGAATAAGGCATAAGCAGCAGAATCAAAAATATCACATCCCAGGCCAACAGCTAGACCAAATAACATAGGATGGCCTAATCCAAATGCGTGAACGACATTGCTTGCTCTAATGTTCTTCTTTGCAGCTACAATTATATCAATTAATTCTTCAAATCTATATTCTTCCATCAAACGAACGATTCCGCCGATTGCATTCAAGTCATAACTTTTTGAAATTTCTCTTGCTGCCTTTGCTCTTAAATCCATAAATGTTCCGCCCTGAATTGCCGCATTTATCATCATGTCCAAATTTAATTCCTTTGCCTCTTTTGCCCTTTTTAATGTCACGGCTAAATTTTCATCTGCAATTTTCTTATAGGCATCAGGTAATGTCGGAATGTCAAGAAAAGAGCCGATTTCCGCTCCAATACCCTCTTCAAATTTTAAAATTTCGGAATTGCTCATGTCAATGTCCCCGTATTTCATCAGCTGATAACTTCCGGAATCAACCGCAATAATTCCGTCAAAATTCAGAAATTTATGTATGCCCTGTTCAATTACTTTATTTTTATCCGGACTTTTAAAAAGCACATAGGCATTTGTCATTAAAATTTTTGCATTAAATTTCTCCTTTAATTCGTCTATACTTAGTATGGGATTATTTAAACCGTAAACAGGCATCAGTGTGGGTGTTTCTATGATTTTGCTTATGCCTTTATTCTCATCCTTTATCTCTAAATTTCCGATTCTTCCCGCAATATCCTTGTCTTTTATTTCAAACGAAATTTTCATTTTTAAATTTTATCGTAATTATTACAATTCAGATTTATATGGTTATCAATTTATTTTCAATTGTATTTCAATCCAATTGAAATTTTATGAATATGGGAAAAAGCATTCAACAACAAATTTACCCCTTTCTTAAATACAAACATCACATTTATTGTTGTAATAATTATTGTTAGTAATAGAAATTAAATTTATTACCTTTAACTTTATTACCTTCAAATCTCCTATCTTCAAATTTATTACCTTCAACTTTATTACCTTTAACTTTATTACCTTTAACTTTATTACCTTCAACTTTCCCATCTTCAACTTTCCTCAACATTTAGCCGTTAAGCAAATTTTCACGATGAAATTTAAAATTTTAACTTATGGATGTGCAATGAATAAGGCGGACAGCGAGTGCATTGCGGGAATAATTAATGAAAAATTTAACGCTGAAATTGAGGAATATTTTGTAGATGATGTAAAAAATTTTGATATTGATGAAGAGAAGATAAATTCAGGCAATAATTTTCTAATCATAAACACCTGCATAGTTAAACAACCAACGGAAAACAAAATTCTGGATTTGATGAGGAAGATAGAGCAGAGACAAGAAAATGGGGGGATTAAAAATGTGGTGATCTGTGGTTGCCTGCCTGCTGCATATCCTGAAGTCAGCGCCAGGTTTAAATTTTCGTTTATAGGCACGAATGTTTCAGATATAAATAAGGCAATTGAAGAAACAATTGAAGGAAAAAAATTTGTCCAAATTGAAAAACAAAAAAACAAAGTAAGCATTCCAAAATTTTCGTTCAATAAATTTATTTCCATAATTCCGATTTCAGAAGGATGTATTAGCAATTGTTCATATTGCTCAACAAAACTGGCACGGAAAAATTTAACCTCGTATATGGAAGAAGAAATAACACAAACAATAAAAAAAGCAGTCCAGTGCGGTGCAAAGGAAATTTATCTAACAGGCCAGGATACGGGATGCTATGGAATAGACATACAATGTAAAGACATACAATGCAATATCGTTGGTTTGCTTGAAAAAATTTCTGAAGTCCCTGGAAAATTTAAAGCAAGAGTAGGAATGATGAATCCGGATTTTGCATTGAAATTTTTGGATGATTTGATTGAAATTTTTAAAAATGAAAAATTTTACAGGTTTATCCACATTCCGGTTCAGAGCGGAAGCAATAAAATTTTAGCTGATATGAAAAGAAATTATCTTGTTGAAGACTTTATAGAAGTTGCTGAAAAATTTAAAACCATCAAAGCATCCATTTCAACAGACATAATCGTTGGCTTTCCCACAGAGACAGACGATGACTTTAAACACAGCATTGAACTAATCAAAAAAATCAAACCAGACCTTTTAAACCTGTCAAAATTTTATATAAGGAAAGGAACGATAGCTGAAAAAAACATAAGAACCAAACGATGGAAACACGACACAAAAATTGCAAAAGAAAGATCATTATTGATTTCTAAAATTTTCAGGGAAATTTCAATTGAAAACAATCAGAAATGGCTCAACTGGGAAGGGGAAATACTGATAGATGAAATTGAAAACAATATTCTTATTGGCAGAAATTTCGCATATAAAAAAATTCATATAAGAGGTAATAGTAATAAGGAAGATAATAAGGACTTGCTTGGGAAATTTATGAATTGTAAAATTATTAAAGCAAGGAAAATTCTGGAAGGAGAAATTTTAGAGAAATTTTAGGAAATTTAATTATTTACACTAAAATGCGACTTTTAATAAAGTTAAGGAATGCAAAAGAGCAGGCATATGATTTAAACTATTATCACAAATTACAAGGATTTATATATAGTTTACTGAAGGATACCAGTTACAGCGAACTTCATAACCATAAAGGATATAAATTTTTCTCTTTTTCAAACATTTTTCCGATGAAAACCAAAAAACATGATGAAAGAAACCTTATGATTGCATCACCGAGCGGGAAATTTATTGATGTATTTTTGGGCAAAATAAGCGAGAGAAAAGATAATTTGTTACATATAGGGGAATACGAGCTTGAACTCCGCGGCATAAAAAAAATAAAACCAAAAATTGAAAATAAATGCACACTTATAACAGGTACGCCCATAGTAATAAGAATACCGAAAGAAAACTATGAAAAATATGACATAGATGAGGAACACGATTCAGCTTTCTGGAAAAAGAAGCACTCATTTGAAGCATTCATAAAACAGCTTGAAAGTAATTTATTTAAAAAATATAACGTATTTTACAATACTAAAATAAATGAGATTCCAATATTTGAGCAGTTCATATTTAAAAAACCAACAGTTAATCATGTTATAAAAGGCGGGATGGAACATAAGGTGTTCGGATCAATATTGGAATTTAATTTCAATTATTTAAACGATTCGCAGATAAAGATTCTTGAATTTGGAATAGATACGGGGTTTGGAGAAATGAATTCGTTGGGGTTTGGATTTATGAATGTGAAAAAATGAAAATTATTGTCCCTTCTGTAGAGGAAATTGTAGAGATAAATAAACGACTTGGATGCAATGTTATGAATAAAGGAATGTTTGAATTCCTGATAACAAAAATAGAGTCAACATACGAAAATAAAGAACATATAGAAATTATAGGAACGATAGCAAAAATTGCGGCGATATTTTGGATGGACATAATTCAGTTTCATCCGTTTGTTGACGGAAACAAAAGAACTGCAACAGAGGCAATGCTTTTATTTTTAAAAAAGAACAATTATATATTAGAAACACCACTCGTGGGAAAGGTTTATATATCTTTAAAAATAGCAAATAATGATATAAAATACGACAAGCTTTTAAAATGGTTATATCAAAGAATAAGAGAAAAGAAGTAAAGGAGGAAAATGAGGAGGAAAATTGGACAAGATACACCTTGGATAACGGAAAACTGGAAAAACTAATGGTCAGTAAGAAAGATGCGATGAAAGATATAGACGAATTACTGAAAGAAGATAAGGAGTTTCTTAGAATAATGGAAAAATTATAATTTGGCGAATTTTATAACTTTGCGCATCAAAATATTTAATAATGCTCTCTATTACATATTCATAAGGTATTACTTGACAAGAAATACAAAAATACAGGTGTATTGATAGTTTTTAAGTATGTTTTAGGTGCTGATTGGAAGTTTGGATATAAGGAAAGTTTAGAATATGGTGTTAAGAAACAAATTTATAAAAATTTAATTGTACTATTCTAATTATACTATCCTATTGAAGAAAAAATTTGGTGAAATTTTAAAAATTTATAGGATACTTCAATCAGAAAAAAGTTAATTTTCCTAAAGTTTATAGGATTTTAAAAATTAAAAATTGCAAATAATATATAAAAAGGGACAGAAGGTGAAAGGTATGGATGTTTGTATCACAGCGAAAACCAAAAACCAATGTTCCGGATTCACCCAAAGCAAATGTAGAAAAAATATGCAATGAATTCGTTGAATCGTTCTTAAATCCGCAATACATCAAACCACCGCCAAAAGATAATAAATTTGGTGCTCATCCTTTTAAGTTAGGATAATTATTTTGTGAGAGATCTTTTAAAAATCTGCTTAAAAATTAAAATTAGATAGTATAACAAAAGTTTCCCAACTCATTAAATTATTAAGATTAAACCTATAAATAATCTCAAGAATTTATACAAAAGATTTAAATACTGGTTTTAGGAAATATTTTCACAATTTTAAAATCAACAGATTTTCAATCTTATTTTAAATTTCATTAGAAATTTTAAATCTCCGAACAACAGCGAGGTGATTTGTTAATGGAGTAAACTGAAATGGGAAACTTTTGAATAAATTTAAAACAAAAAATATCATCGGAAGGGTCGGCAGGGTCTCTAAATTTTTTGAGAAGTCTTTTCAGACTATCTCTTTATTTAAAGTGAGAAACCGCCCTCATAAACACTAATCG
>MNZY01000070.1 GCA_001873845.1 Candidatus Altarchaeum sp. CG2_30_32_3053
CCCATCTTTCCCACCATCAAAAAATTTACGGGTAATTTTAAAAATTTACAAAATTAATTATACTTAACAACAAAAATACGCTCACTTCGTTCGTATCTTTTCAAATCTTTGGGATTTAAAAATTACGCCCAAACTTTTACGCCGGGGTGGGAAACTCAGGATTTATACTATTCATACAATTACAATGGCAAATCTCGGAGGTTTATTTAATATACTAAAAAGAAAGGATAAAAAAGAAAGCAGAACAAAAGGCAATATCAGAGAAAAAGAAGAAACAACAGATATTGTTGAAGATAAAGGAATGAAAGAGATTGAGCAGGAATTCAAATATTTAGACAGCAAAACCAAAAATAAAATTTGTATTGACGGAATTGCTTTGCTACTATTGACAAAAATGGGAATAATTGAAAATGCAATAAATTTTTACAACATAATTCTAACCCCCTCGCTCGTAGAGGAAATAGAAAAACAAAAAAAAGACAATGAACCAGAGGCAAACTTCATATTAAATTTAATAAATACAGGAAAATTTTCAAAGGAAAAGGTAGATAAAAACAAAGACCTTATACAATACGGATTATACATGGCTGAACTTGAAATTGTTTCGCATTTTTTGAACGGAAATTGTAATTTTATACTTTCCGATGATGCAATAATTAGGGCAAACAGAGAAATTTTAAAACTGAATGCCATTTCAACGCCTGCTTTTGTGCTGTCTTTACTTAACAAGGAGATAATAACAAGAGAGCATGCAATAAGCGCTTATGCTATTTTAAGAAGTGAAAAATGGTTTGAGGAATGGATAATAGATGAATGTATAAGAAGGGTGAAGTTAAAAAAATAAATTTAAAAAAATAAATTTAACGGTTAAAATTTTTTTCTTAATTTTTCTTTCACATAATTTACAGACTTGTCTATTATGCCTTTATCTAGCTCCTTGAGGTAATATAAGATATTGACTGGCTAACTACAATTATATTTTCTATGGCCTGGTCATTTGTTTTCTTTGCCCATACATTCGTTTCGTTGAACTGCTGTCTGAGTTCTTCTGTAAATTTATCTGCCTTTTTTCGGATGTAGTCCTTCATTATATCTGTAAGCTCGGCAGAGTTATTTGTATACGTACTGATATTAATAAATGCCTGATGAAGTTTTTCCTCATCGGGACGATATTCAACATAGCTGGTACTGGAAAGTATATCTTTAAGATTCGGATAACGGGTAGATAATTCAAGTTCAAAATAATATTTCAAAGAGAACAGTAAGCCCATTTCATCAAGCCGTCTCGGACTCGTTATAACAAAATTGTCTGTGAAAAAACATGTTTTACCCATTTTATGTAATCTACGCGCAAAATCAGCATCTTCAAGTGGCACATCGCGAAATCCTCCTGAAATTTTAAACGCATCAGCAGTTACAAAAGTATTGAATCCAAGAAGTGTCGGAAAGTCAATTTTGTCATTGAAATCAAACCATGAGCATAATAGTTTTTCTGTGAAAACCATTTTTGGATTTGGATTTGAAAATTTAAATCCAGCACAAAAACCGAGCATGTTGGAATCGCTGTTAAATTTATTCATTCCCCACTCAACATAATCCTTTGGCAATATTGTGTCAGCATCAACAAAAAGAAAATATTTTCCCGCAGCAGAATTAGCCCCGCGGTTTCGCTGCAATCCTATGCTTCTAACATCTGATAAAATTACCTTGTCCGCATACTTTTTGGATATCTCAAATGTCTTGTCCTCACGTTTTCCGTCACAGACGATTATCTCATATTTTACATCTGTTTCCTGTGCAATTACGGACTTCAAACACACCTCTATGTTTTTTTCTTCATTTAAGGTCGGAATGATTACTGAGACATCCATCTCAAAAAAATATGTGCATAATTTTTTTATTCCTTTCTTTCTTCTGCTCCTTTTTTGCTTCTTTCCAAAAGGCCTTCCGACAGCCCTACTATGTCTCCTATATTGCTTGTTCCGCTAACAGCACCCGAAGGAACTACTATTAAATTTTTCTCCCTCGCTATTTCCGAAAGGGTCTGCAACTCCCTTAATTTCATTGCCATGGGCATTTTTGTATATTCCACTGCTGCATCTCTCATCTTCATAGCTGCCTGTAATTCCCCGTCAGCCATAATTATTCTGCTTCTTTTTTCTCTTTCCGCTTCTGCCTGTTTTGCCATCGCCCTCGTCATATTTTCAGGTAAAATAACATCCTTTATTGTTACGGCATTGACCTTTATTCCCCATGGACTTGTCGCCACATCTAAAATTTCCTGTACCTTTTTTCCCAGATCTTCTCTTTTGGCAAGCAATTCATCCAGTTCTACCTGTCCGAGAACATCTCTTATCGTTGTCTCTGCCCTCAACACACTTGCTTCATGATAATTTTCAACATTTACAACCGCATGACTCGGATCTTCAACCCTATAATAAACAACAGCATCAACCATGATAGAAATATTATCTTTTGTTATTACATTCTGCTTTTTAATATCAAAGACAATTGTCCTCAAATCAATTTTTATCCATTTATCTATTATGGGAATTATAAAAAATACCCCGGGACCTTTTGCCCCGATTAATCTTCCGAGACGAAAGACAACGCTCCGTTCATACTCATTTACTATTTTTATGCTGTATGCCAAAATTATTATTACAACAACCAGCCCGAAAATAACCGGAGTTATCTCACCACCCATTTTAAAAAATTTAACAGATATAAATTTTATAAATAATTTGTTATAAATTTGTTATAGTAATATAAATATTTAAATTTAATACAGCATAAATTCAGTAAATTTAATACAGCATAAATTCAGTAAATTTAATACAGCATAAATTCAGCATAATTTTAAATTTAATACAGCATAAATTCAGCATATTTAGCATAAATTCAGCATAAGCAGCATAAATTCAGCCAATATGAATTTCATCCCGATAACTTATAAAAACACAAACCTGAATATATCTTTATACAAAGGAAATACAACGACTGAAAGCATCCCTTTTAACAAAATTTTTAAAACCGTTGTTGAGGAAAGAAGTAAAATAGAGAAGGAAATAATAAAAAATCCGTTGTTTAAATATTCTCTTGAGCCGCTTAAACCCGATAATGACTCACCAGAAATAATTAAAAATATGTGTTATGCCTCAAATCTGGCAAATGTCGGGCCAATGGCAAGCGTTGCTGGGGCAATTGCAGAAATTTTATGTGAGAAATGTATTGGACTTGGATTTGATGCTGGGTTCATTGAAAACGGGGGAGATATTGCTCTGTTCGGGGACAGGAATTTTAAGATTCAGATTTACACAAAAAATTCACCGTTTTCAGACAAATTTTTCATACCTTTAAATCCAGCAAAATTATTCCAGGACAAAATTTTAGGTATATGTACATCCTCATCTTCTATAGGTCCGTCTGTGAGTTTTGGAGACAGCGATGCGACGACGATTATAGCAAATAGTCCTGCAATCGCAGATGCATTCGCGACCTCACTTGGAAATTTAGTTAAAAACGATGAAAAGTGTCTTGAGGATGTTATTGAATTCGGAAAGAAATTTAATGTAGTAAAAGGAATTTGTATAATTGTTAAGGATAAAATCGGGATGTGGAATGTCCGGCTGGAAAAATTTTAAATAAACTTTAAGGTTATGGCTGTCAGGGATGATGAAAGGGATGATAAAAAGAGTGATAAAAGGGATGATAAAAGGGATAATGAAAACAGGAAAAAGGTATGCAGAGAGATAATTAAAAAAATTTTAAGCGGCAGAATCATAAGCAGGGAAGCACTTGAAAAAGAAAAGTCCATTTATTGTGAGAAATATAGAATGCGGGAATATCTGAACAATCCAGAAATTTTAAATTCTGCGAACGACAGCGAAAGGGCAGAAATTTTAAAAATTTTGCAGAAGAAACCGTCCCGAACTTACGCGGGAGTTACGGTAATTGCCTGTATGACTATGCCAGCGAGATGCCCTCACGGAAAATGTGCCTATTGTCCCGGGGGCGTTGAAATTGATATTCCCCAAAGTTATACCGGGAAAGAGCCATCAACGATGCGAGGCATCCAGTGTCATTTTGATTCCTATCTTGAAACAACCTCCCGGCTGTATCAGTATCACAAGCTTGGACATGCCATTGATAAAATTGAACTAATAATTATGGGCGGAACCCTGCCTGCACAAGATATTGATTATATGGAATATTTTTCAAAGCGGTGTATTCAGGCAATGAATGAATTTTATGAAAATTTAAAAATTATTGAAAAATCAGGTGAGGAAAAATTTACTGAAAAATATAATGATGATAAGAACAGGTCTGACGGAGGAAAATTTCGCAAATTTCACTATCAGGAAGAAATACAGAGGGCGAATGAAAAAGCGAAAATAAGATGTGTCGGACTGACTTTTGAATCAAGGCCAGATTATGCAAAAAAAGAGGAAATTCTGGGAATGTTAAAATGCGGGGCAACAAGGGTTGAGATGGGTGTTCAAAGTCCTTATGATTTTATTTATTCTATTGTCGATCGCGGGCATACTGTCCAGGATGTTATTGAATCAACTGCTTTATTAAAGGATTATGGATTAAAGGTTTGCTACCATATGATGCCTGGATTGCTTGGAAATTCCGAATACAGCAGGGCTCTTGATTTCAGGGGATTCGGAAAAATTGTCACAGATGAAAATTTCATGCCGGATATGTTAAAAATTTATCCGACTTTAATAATCAAAGGAACAAAATTTCATGATGAATACATTAAGGGAAATTTTGAACCATTAACAACGGAAAATGCGGTCCGGTTAATAACAGATGTTATGGCAGCACTTCCGAAATGGGTCAGGGTAATGAGGGTAATGCGGGACATTCCTGCTTATATGATTGAGGCGGGAATTAAAACAAGTAATCTGGAACAGCTGGTTGACAAAAAATTAAAAGCCGGAAATTTAAAATGTATGGAAATAAGACACAGAGAGGTCAGGAATGAGAACATTGATTTTGACAATATAAGGTTGCTGCGTGAGGAGTATAATGCATCAAAAGGAAGGGAAATTTTTCTGAGTTATGAGGACATTGAAAATGATTTGCTGATTGGATTTTTACGGCTGAGAACACCTTCAAATTTTAACAAAACAAAAAATGTCTTTGTCAGGGAATTGCATATTTACGGGAAAGAGGTTAAAATCGGGGAAAAAGCAAAAGCAGATGAAATCCAGCACAGAGGGTTTGGGGGAAATTTACTTGCGGAGGCAGAAAGAATTTCCTGTGAAGAATTTGATGCGAAAAAAATTTCTGTAATGAGCGGAATAGGGGCAAGGGAATATTACAGGAAATTTAATTATAAAAAAGAGAAATTCTGGATGGTGAAAAATTTAAGTTAAAAATAAACGACTAGCAACATTATACATTACAGCCTCCTCAAAATATTTCCTAAAATATTCATAACATATACATTCAGTGATTTCCTGTTTCTTGGCCAGTTTAGTTCCCTGTTTTTATGAATTAATGACTTCATGGACTCATTAATCTCATCCCTTAATAAATTAATTTCCCGCTCATTGTCATTAATACCAATACCTGTTTTTGAAATTTGGGCAACCTTCTTCATAACATCTCTTGAAATTTCAACCTGTTTTTCTGTATTTTTAACATACCTGTCATCAACCATCTCATGTTTTCTTTTAATATGTGATAATTTAACTGCTGTGTCATAAGTAAGATCAATAATATCATCAGGAGAAAGATTTTCTGTCCGATAGTTAAAAAAGTCCTTCCATGAGTATCTGTCAAAGGCATTGTAATGTTCTTCAAGTGTCCTGTGCAAAACCACATAACCGTATCTGGCGGGATTTTCAAATGCGATGGATCCTGGGTCAAGAGTCGGGGCATATGGAGATATAAAAGGATAAACCTTATGTTCCCGTTCTCCGGAATTTTTAAATTTTTTAAATTTCCCGATAACTGAATCAATATAATCAAGTGTTCTGTAAATGCTTTTCTTACTCTGTTTTCCGAGTCCGAGCATAAAAAAAAGATCAAATTTATCGCAGTCATTGTTCAGTGCGATTTCTATGCTGTTTTCAACATCTTCATTTGTATAATTCTTTCCGGCGCAAAACCGCACATCATCAGAGGCGTCTTCCGGAGACATCTCAAGATTATAATGTGCAAATGTGCTCTTCAGAGTCACTGCAAATTCTTCTGTCAAGGGAGAAAATAACTCAAATACAACTGGCAGGTCAATCTTTTCTTTTTTTATTTTTTTAAATACCTCTTCATAATACCTTTTGCCGCCCATCCGTATGTCATTCAGAAAGAATACGGGATTTTTGATATATTCTTCATTCAGACGCAACTGCTCAATCACTTTATCCGGCTCCATAAATGCCGGCTTTTTGCGGTTGTATATTCGCTTATAGCATTCAGATGAGCCGCCGCAATTGACACAGTTATACAGGCATCCCTTTGAGGTAAGTATAGGCATTGTCGGTTCATCAAGCCATGACCTGTAAGGCAGATTAGCGTCAATGTCCATATCCCTGATAATCAGTTTCAGCATAAATTTCGGGTCAATTACGAAATTAACAGTTTCAGGCACATTGGTTATGGGATTTGATTTGACAATATTGTTTTTTCTCCACGATAAATTCGGAATGTCTTCTTTATCGGTTTTGTTTAAATTTTCAATTAGTTTTAATAAAGGATATTCGCAGGAATCGCCTTTAAGCACATAATCAATAAACGAAAATTTAGTTAGAATTTCATCGTGATAGTATGTAGAAGTAAAGCCGCCAAATATAACTGGTGTATTCGGATGAAATTTTTTGCATATCTTTGCGATTTCAATTGCACCGTGAAGATGGGCCATCCAGTGAAGGTCTATGCAGAATGCCTCTGCATTTAGTCGTTTTATAAATTTTTCTGCATCAAATTTTTCGCTGTTTAGCATCTTCAGGGCTATATTTACAATCCTCGCCCTGTGTCCGTGCCGCTCAAGATAATGTGCCATTGATACAAATCCCATGGGATACATTTCAAACACAGGTGTTGACGGGACCGCTTCGCTCATTGCGCCTATAAATACCGGACGCTTGCGGAAGTCGTAAATGCCTGGCGGATGTAAAAATACAGTTGTCATTTTTCAACTATCATGAATAGACATTCCATTATGCGCTCTGATTTGCATTCCGGGCATTTTGACGGACTCTTTATCTTTTCCCTTTCTTTGAATACAAATCCGCAATTTATGCACTCTGCTGGTTTTATCATCAGTTTTCCTCTGTGAGAAATGCTTTTCTTTATGTGTTTTATGTCATCGGCAATAACTTTTTCAGGAAATTTATAACGTATAGATAATGCCCTGATACATATCCATCCATTTTTTAATTCTTCTGTTAGCCGCTGCCTTCTTGTATACTCGGTCATTTTTTATGAATCTGATAATGAACATGTCTGATAAAAATGTATAAAAATGTGGTGCTGGCCTACTAAAATTGGGATAATTATATATTTGTTTTTTTACTAATATTTCTTTATTTATTTCTTCCTCAACGCAACCTGCCGCAAAAAACCCGTTCCTGACACACCTTTCACACCTTTTCATCTTTGAGTCCAATAAAACTCAATTTCATTGCCCATAATCTTATCTGCCCTGCAAAATCCGAATGTCTCAAACTGTATAATGTCATTTTCCTTCAAATTCCTGCAGCCTGTTTCGCAAATACCCTTCGCAATCCTCCCGGGCATATAAATTTTTGCACCTGGGCATAAATTTTCATCCGGAAGCCATAAGACCTTTGCAACATTAAAAAATTTCCCTTTTTTTCCCTTCTTTCCGTTAGCCACAACCATCGGACCGTGCGAGTTCTCAACATAATCAGCAATGATTTCCGTTATGCCTTCAGCTTTTGTCAGACATTTAACCCGGACATTGCAGGTATTCATCAGCCGGATTTCATCCCCTTCTTTTAATTTTTCCGCATCGCTCTTCTGAATTAATAAATTTATTTTGCCTTCCTTCGACACTAAATTAAATTCCCTGAATCCGTAACTGTGTTCCTTATGCAGAGGAAACTGGACATCCATATACGGAAAATTTTCAACATTGATTTTTACCGGATCTTCAATGAAAAAATAGCGAAACGATGATTCAATAAATTTCTTATTTTCAAAATACAACGCTTCTTCGCTGAATTCAACATCAACATCAGTTACCCCCAAATTCAACATATAATTCCTTATTGCCCGCGGATTTATTCCCCGTCGTTTTAATGCTCTTAATGTCAGCAGATTGACATCATCCCATCCTGTAAATTTATTTTCATCAATACCTTTCTTTATCTCACTCTTGCTGATTTTTCCTTCCTGGCCAATGCTCATTATTCCGTAATGAATGTATTCCGGCTCTTTCCATCCGAAATATTTATAAATAAATTTTTGCTTTTCCGTGTTTGTAAGATGATCTTTGCCCCTTAAAACATGCGTTATTCCGAGCAAATGGTCATCTGCTGCAACAGAAAGATTCATCAGGGGATAAACCACTAATTCTTTCTTTTTCAGCCGGGGATGATGTTCTTTTGATACCCTTAACAAAGGAAAGTCCACCAGAGAAGGATTCGGAGAATTTAAGTCCGTCTTAATTCGCACAGTCCATCCTTCCCTGGCATACATTTTGTCAAAATTTTTTAAATTTTCCGAAATTTCCATATTTCTGTGTGGGCAGGGCATTTTCTGTAATTTTAATACCTTAAATTTTTCCGGTTCGCAATTACATAAGTAAGCGTGCCCCTTTTCAACCAGCTGTCTGGCAAAATTTTCATAAACTGGCAGGCGGTCGCTCTGAATTATCTTCATATCCCAGTCACATCCCACCCATTTTAAATCTTCTTCAATTGCAGCATAAGATTCCTCATCAACCCTGCCGGGGTCTGTGTCCTCAATCCGTAATATTAATTTTCCGCCGTATTGCCTTGAAATTTCGTCGTTTAATATTGCTGCCCTTGCGTGTCCGATGTGCAAATATCCCGATGGATTCGGTGCAAATCTGACAATAACCTTTCCTCTTTCCGCGTTTGGAATTTCAATCATTTTATTAATAAATTTACCGGTTAAAAATTTATTGTTAAATATTATTAAGCATTCATAATTAAAAAATTCTTTAAATTTAAAATGGTTAGAAAAATTTTAAAAAGAATAAGGAGAGGGACAAATAAAGAAGGTGATACAGGGATAATTGAAAAAAATGCGGAAATTTTCAATACCAACAACAAAATAATTTCAAAGTCCATGGAAAGGTCATTTATGGGCATGATTGATATTGACCAGGAATTATTAAAAACAGGCATGATTGCAGGTTAAAAATTTTAAAAATTTAAAAACTATTGTATTTAAACGCTAAATTTAGATTGTTATAATTGTTATAAAATGGGAAAAGAAATAAAGAAATTCAACACAGTTGCGAAATTAAGGATAATGCCAAAGGGAACCGATGTTGACTTAAAGAAAATGGAAAGCGATATCAGGGAAATTTTAAGCAAATGCAGAAGCAGTAAATTTCATTCCTCGGAAATAAAACCGATTGCCTTTGGTTTGAGTGCCCTGGAAACAGTCATATTAATCACGGAAGCAGACAGCGAACTGGAAGGTATAGAGGACAAAATTTCAGACCTACCGTATGCAGAAAGTGTTACGGAAACGGATATATACTTATTAAGCGATATTTAATTATTAAGCGATATTTAAAATTTATACTTTACGGGCTAATTATTATACATAGAACATACAAATACACAAATAATACAAATACACAAAATACACAAATAATACAAATACACAAAAATAAAACCGATAATCAAAATATTAAACAAAAATCAAAACAAATGAAAATGGGTTATGTAAAATTTGAAGCACCTGCGGAATTACAGATGAAGGCGTTAGAGGTTTTGGAAACCGCAAAAAATACGGGCAAAATAAAGAAGGGAGCAAACGAAGTAACAAAAGCAGTGGAAAGGAAGGTTGCAAAATTTGTAGTAATTGCAGCAGATGTGATTCCGTTTGAAAATGTTATGCATCTACCAATGATATGTGATGAAAAGGAAATTCCTTACCTGTATGTCAATAAGAAAGAAGATGTCGGAAAGGCGATTGGCTTAAAGGTTCCGTGTTCAGCAGCATGTGTTATGGAGGAAGGCAAAGGAAAAGAGATACTTGCTGATGTTAAGAATAAACTAAAAGCAATTAAAAAGTAAAAGATTTAATAATCGTGTTTAAAAATGCCTTTAGCAGAGGTCGTTGAAATCGTCGGAAGGACAGGAATTTACGGCGAAGTAATTCAGGTTATGTGTAAAATGCTGGAAGGAAAAGAGTCGGAGAATATTTTAAGAAGAAATGTCAGAACACCTGTAAGGGTGGGAGATATAATCTCTTTGAAAGAAATCGAAAGAGAATCAAGGCCCATAGAGACCGCCCAAAGGAAATTAATGAAACTTAAAAATAAAAATAAGAGAAAAGCAAGATGAAATGTTCTTTTTGTGGAAAAGAAATTAAAAAAGGAACAGGATTATTGTTTGTTATGTTGTCCGGAAGAGGGGTTAATTACTGCTCTTCTAAGTGCAGAAAGAATGTTGAAATGGGCAGAAAGCAGAGAAAGGTTGAATGGACGGAGCAATACATAAATGAAAAGAAAGCAAGAATAAAGCAATAATAAAAAGCAGAAATCTGACAAATTTAACAAAAGAAAAAATGAATGCGTTTATCATAATAAAGTCGGATGCTGTTAAAAGAAATATAACCGGAAAAATTTTATCACGGTTTGAAGAAAGAGGGATCAGCATAAAGGCAATGCGTATGATAAAAATAAGTAAAGAAGAAGCAGAAAAATTATACAGCATCCATAAAGAAAAACCATTTTATCCCTCTTTAATTAATTATATAACTTCCGGCAAGGTTGTTGTTTGTGTGCTTGAAGCAGACACGGATAAACTTATAGAGATTGTCAGAAAGATGAATGGAAGGACAAATCCTGCTGAAGCAGAGCCTGGAACAATAAGAGGGGATTTTGGGATAGTAATGGAAGCAAATGTAATTCACGCATCGGACAGTATTGATTCGGTAAACAGAGAAATGCCTATATTCTTCACAAAAGAGGAAACGGAATAAGAAATTTATTTCTTGTCTTTCTTGCCTTATTTTTATCAGGATATATGATTTCAAAAACGGAATTTTGAAAGATACGATTATATAAATGATTTTCAAAATTGTAGAGATTTTAAAAATACACAAAAGAAGTAAGGGCAAAGATCAAAAATTTAAAAATTTAATTTAAAAATCTTTAAAATAGATATTGTAGATATGTTTAAGGAGCAAAAAGTGATGACTCTTGATATATTATCCAAAAAAGCAAAATGCTCAGGAAAGACAATTCTAAGAAGACTTAAGGAACATGG
>MNZY01000143.1 GCA_001873845.1 Candidatus Altarchaeum sp. CG2_30_32_3053
TAAAATTAAATTTATAATATTCAATTTTAATTTTTAAGCAGATTTTTAAAAAATATCTCACAAATTAATTATCCCAACTTAAAGGGATGAGCACCTAAATTTTTATTTGCTGTTTTCGTCATAAAATTTTTAAATTTTTAAATGAATTTAAAATCTCAAAATATAAATTTCTCAAAATAGCAAAACAATATATTTGGATAAATTTGAACATATCGCGTCAAAATATATTTAAATCTTCTTTATCCCAGTTATCTTTTCAATATAATCATCCACATCTTTCAGATTTATTATTTTTTCGGTGGCTATTACATAAATTGTATCATATATAAAAAACAACATTATTATTCCAAAAAATACAGATAATGCCGGAAGCATGAATCCAATGTGAAGAAAAGACAGTACCGAAAAATTTGTGGTAAAAATAAAATAAATGACTATGAGCATAAGAATATTTCCAATGATGCGTTTTTGTGTTACCTTACTTATCACTAAAAACGAATGAATGACATTAATTATCTCTTTAGTCATTTTAGCAATCTTAATTAGGCTGTGAATGGTAAATGGAAGCGACAAAAATAGCAATATTATTCCTTCTTCAAAATGGCCCAAATCAGATAAAATATAAAAAACCGCAAATATTGCCAGTATTAATATTGCATCTTTCCACAGATATTTTCCTTCGGCATAGACCTTTTTTGTAATTTCTTCTTCAATATCTCTTTTCGTTTTGTATACTCTTAACGCAAATTTATCAAAAAAGGATGTCTTTGGAATAAGGATGTGCATTCGCTTAAAAATTTTTGGCTTTAATGCCATAGATGAAAGAAATGCAGAAATAATGAACGCAATTCCGAAAGCACTTAAAATTTCGCTGGCAATAAGCCCTTTATTTGTCGCATCTATGAGTAAGACAAGGGAAAATTCACTGAGGGAAAGCATTATCGCTGATGAACGGATTGCCTGTTCCTTATTATACTCCTGAGAATGATAGAGAAAAAACACAGTATAAAATTTAAGGAAAAAATTTAAGATGACAAACAGAATGATAATTGCAAACGCATTTATAACCTCCTCAATATGTATCATCATGCCGACAGAAAAGAAGAATAAGATAATGAAAAGTATAGTAAACGGTTCAAAATTTTTTTTAATTGTTTCGCTATGTCTTGTTGAGCCGGCTAAATTTCCCGCAATAAATGCGCCGATCATCCCGGAAAATCCAATAAAATTTGTTAGTGTTGCCATTACAACACACAATATAATCGTAAATAACAGTATGTTTTCTTCAACCTTGCGTTTCACAAAAAAATTAAAAATTTTATCTATTGCCTTCAGAAGCACATAATAAGAAAACAGAATCAGCAGAAAAATTTTAACGATTGAAAATTCTATGTGTCCCGTTCCTGATATTAAAGCCATCAATATAATAACGAAGATGTCCTCTATAATCAGAACACCGACCATCATCTGTATTTCTTTCTCTTTGAGAATACCTTTTTCTTCGGCGAGCCTTGCCACTACTGCTGTTGATGAAAATGTAAATGCACCCGCGAGCACAATGGCTATTTCATAAGAAAACAAAAACAGGAATATCTGATAGCATATCATGAAGATGAAGAAAAATTTAAGCAATGCAATAATTACTATTGAAAAAGCATTCTTTCTTATCTTTTTAATGTCAAATTCCATACCTATAAGAAACAGTAAAAGCAGAACTCCAATTTCTGAGAAAAATTTTATCTCGTCCGGCTGAAAGATACCAACATAAGCGAAACATATACCAGCAAATATCACTCCTATTATGTAACTTTGCCGCAGTAAAATGAATACAGTTGTTACCAGTACAATTGCAATAATAGCAAGTGAAATTAAATTTATATCCATCTGTTTTAAATTTTAGTTTTAAGTTTTATTTTGTCTGAATTTATTTAAATTTATTTTTAAACTATTTATTTCCCATCTTTCAAAGTTATTGAAAAAAGAGTATTGCCGACTCTGTTTTTTCTTGCCACCAACATTAATTATAGTAAAAATTTCAACTTTTGATTATTTAATTTAAATATATTACCAATTAATAAATAAGTATTTAATTGTTGCGTCTTAGCAAGAATGACCTTCTTGTCTTAGCAAGAATGTCACCTTCTTGTCTTAGCAAGAATGTCACCTTGCTATCCTGCGCGATTTTTTAAATTTATGATTTTGATCAATTTTTTGTCGTGCCATATCCTGATTTTGTTTTTATCCAGAGTAATGTGTAGTGTCACCTCTTTTCCCATGTATTCTGCTCCAATTTCATATTTGTTCCCTTTGTATGATATTGTGGCATCTCTTCGGACTAATCT
>MNZY01000069.1 GCA_001873845.1 Candidatus Altarchaeum sp. CG2_30_32_3053
TTTTTTGTATTTTTTTTGAAATTTTACGCTCACTTCGTTCGGATATTTTAAAATCTTTGAGATTTTAAAATAAGTTCGCTTCGCTCTCATATTTTCAAAACTTTGCGTTTTGAAAATCGCAGGTAAATTTCCTACCCTATGAGTAGTTAGTATAAATTTATGGTGCTGGCCTACTAAAATTGGGATAATTATATATTTGTTTTTTACTATTATTTTTATAAACATTTTTGAAAACAAGGGAAAACCAAAATAAAAAAACGGTGTTAGAAGCGAACAGATTACTCTCAAATTAATTAACCCAATTTAAAGGGATGAGCACCAAATTTTTATTTAATCTTCAAAATTCAATTGATAATTTACAAAAATATAAATGGCCTACTTTTATATGGCACACAACCTATTTCTTTAGCCGGAAATATATTGAAACAAGTGCTATTATTATCAGAATTATAATTGCAACCTTCAGAAAGAACATCAAAAATCCCCATAAAAACCAAAGCAATGCTACAATCAAAAACACCGCAACTATTCCCAAAACAATTTTTCCAATATCCATTTTTATTTTACAAAAATTTAATTCCTTTTTCTGTTTCTTCTTTCTTTATATACTTTTTAAATTTTTCAGGCCAGTCATCATAGTTAAATCCGTGCTGCGCCAGGAATGCAACGAGCCACCTCTCCAAGCCAATTCCTGTGCATCCGCTCCATAATTCCCCTCTTTGTGTCTTAATATTAAAAGCAGAAGTATATTTATCTCCAACAATACTCAAATTCTGAAATTCAAGCCACTGATTTTCTTCCCTGCTTCCCCTGTAAGGTAGATACGCCTCAAAATCAACTGTTCCTTTCCATAATTTAGCAACAGCAATATCTCTTTTTGCATCTCCTGCTTCTCCGGCGTGCTGCATATAAAATGGCACAACATCTGCCATTCTCCATTCCAGGTCCAAAATTTCATTAAATATAAATTTATACCGTTCAATAATATTCTCCTTTAATTCCAATAGTGTTTCAGGAGTTCCTATAAATACGCATTCTATTCTGTGAAATTCATCCACTCTTTCAATGCCGTGCGTTCCCCCGGATTCATACCTTGCCGAATTGACTGTTTTTTCAAAAATTTTTAAGGGCAGATTATCTTCTGCAATTGTTTTGTTGTTCAGGGCATGATATATCATCGGACACTGTGCATAAGTAATTCCATAATTAATATCAACCAGGTCCTTTAATTCTTCTTTCGGAATGTTTTTGGTTATCTTTACAACATCTTTAAAATGTTCCCATGCGGACTCATCCCGCGTCTTAGGATTAGCCACATAATAAATTTCATTCGGCATCCCGTAAATATGTCCTGTTTTGAGCCAGATTTCTAATGGTTTTATATTTGATTCAATTACTTCCCTGAATCCTGCAAATTTAACAAAGTCCTCAACTGCAATTGTTTTCATAACATTAAGCATAAGTGCTGCCTGCGGAAAATAAAACCACTTTCCCTTGCTTATCTGAAAAATCCACCCTCTCTTTCGCATCTCTTCGCTTGGATCTTTATCAAATTTCATTTCTTTTCTTTCGGATGACCATAATAAATTCCAGTATTCTTTCTTCCCTTCATAATACTGTTTTGATATCTTTTCCCTGATTAAATTTATTATCCTGTCTGCATAATTGTTCGTTAAGAATTTTTCATCCTGATTTTTGACTGACACATTACATAAATTTCCTTCAAATCTGACATCTGCAAACGGAACAGAAACCGGTTTTAACGGGGGCTTGTCTGTCTTAAATAAAATTTCGTATTTGTCTACAAAAATTTCCTTAATGCCGATGTGGTATTTTTTTCCTGTGTGTTCCACCAGTATTTTTTTGATTCTGGCAAATAAACTATGTGCCCTGTAATCAGACAAAATTTCTAATTTTATATCTTTATCAACATCAACATTTATTTTAAATTCGCCGTCAATTCCCTTTTTTAAATTTTCCGCCTTGCTCAATACCTCATCTATTTCACATTTACTTATTCCTGTCCATTCCCTGCTGCCTTTAATTGTCACCGAAAGTGCAAATTTCATTTTAAAAACATAGTTTTCATCCCCTCCTTTTTTTCCTCGTCCGAAATTTTTCTATTGCAGAATGGATGTCTATATAATATGTCCCTTCTCTAAGAGCGGCAATAACTGGTTTATTTCCCATCAGTCCAGGAACATCAATTTCATATTTTCCTGTCTTTAAAATTTTAAGTGTTTCAATGTCCATAGTAACAACCCCGTCGGGCTTGTCTTTAAATACCTTTTCAAGCCATTCCTCGTCGCTTAAAACAATAGGTTCTGGTTTTTCTTCGGCAACTTTCTCGGCTTTCTCCACGATAACCTTTACTGTTCCTGCTGTTCCTGCCTTTTCCCTTTCCGGTACCTTTTCTGTTTTTGGCTTGACTGCTTTTATATCATGTATATCTTCTATTCCCTGTTTTTCCATTATACTTTCTATCTTTAGTTTGTTTTCTTCAATTTCCCGCTGTTCGGAGGTTTGCATTTGTGATGTTTTTCCTTCCTCTTTTTCCATACCATATTTTTTCCAGCCGTAAAACTCTTTTGTAGATATTGCCGGCCCGGGTGATGGAGCTTCAAGAATTTCTGGTTTTTCTTTTTCTTTTATTTCTGCTTTTATTTCTGCTTTTATTTCTTCCTCTTTGTTTTTAATTTCTTTTTCAACACCCGCTTCTGATGGTATCTTTTTTACAAATACGATATCGCCTACTCTTCTAACCTCAACTTCACCCGCTACTCCAAACGCTTTCTCTTCGGGTGTCCGAAGGTCTTCCTTTCTTAAAAGTTCTTCATCTGTTTTTGCGGATAAAAAAAACCTTCCCCCACAGGTTATACATTGCTTAATTGTCAGGATTTCCTCATCAGAATATATTTTGTTGCACTTTAAACATTTATGAGCCATTTTAGTTAAGTTAAATTAAGTTAAATTAAATTAAATTAAATTAAGTTAAATTAAGTTAAGTATAATCAATTAATTTTGGATAACAATTTAAAACAAACATTTAAATTTTTTAATGTCAAATTTTTTTAATTTCCGATTGTTTTTCGCAAATTTCAGTTAAATTTAGACAAAAAATTTAAATTTTATCGTTTTTGAGGGCGATTTCAAAATTGCAAAAATCTTGAAATACACAAACGATTAGTGAGTGTATGTGCAGAAAGTCAGTTTAAATTTTGTAACTATTCAATGAGGTGATAAAATTTACCTATAAAATTTTCAAAGAAATGCGATTTAAAAAACACAAGTTTTTTAGATACACGAAGAAAGTGAGCGTAAAACTCCAAAAACTTACTTGTAATTTTTTGGAGTGGTTGAATAGTTACTAAATTTTATTTATTAATTTATTTATAGTGAATTTTATTAATTTATTTATAGTGAATCTATCCGCATTTTACACCCAACCGTTACTATCTTATTAGTAATAAATTTCCCTCATATTTATGCCTTCCAAAAGTGATTTCATAATTTCTTCATCGCTGGCAAAATTTATCTTAACCAGATTATCGTTCCGCATTAAACACGGTTTTATAAATCCGTTGCTTGTTATTCGTATTTTCCTGCAATTCATGCAAAAATTTCTATTTAAATGTGCCCTGACAACTTCAACAACTGCATTATCAACAAAATACTGTTTCCTGAAATTCACATCTCTGGTAAAAATTTTATTTGCTTTTCTTTCAAGCTCATTCTCAATGCCTTCAAGCGAAAAGAAAAATCTGGCAAAAAAAATTTTATTAGTCGGGATAAGTTCTATTAACTGCAATATCGCGTTGTATTTTTTTGAAATTTTAATCATATTGTTTATTTCGCTGTCATTTATACCTTTTAGCACGACCATATTTATCTTGAGCGGATTTAAGCCAGCATATGCTGCACTTTTTATGCCTTCTTCTATGTTTTTTATGTTTTTCTGAAGAATGCTTGATGACAGTGAATCACAGCTAATATTTATTCTGTTTAATCCGTTACTTTTTAGAAGATGAGCAAATTTATTCAGAAAAAATCCGTTTGTTGTCAATGAAATATCCTTAATACCTTCAGTCAATGAAATTTCCCTTACTATTTCTATAATATCTTTTCTTAATAACGGCTCCCCTCCTGTTATTTTGACCTTTTTTATTCCTAATTTGGATGCCGCCCTCATAATTCCTTTTATTTCCGAAACTGAAATTTCTTTATCACTTCTGTTTTTATTGCCATCTCCCTCTCTGTGGCAATATAGACAATTTAAATTACATTTCTGTGTAACTGAAATCCTTATGTTTGTGGTTTCCCTTCCATAAGCGTCTTTAACCATTTTTTTAGTCCAAATTTACCTCTGTCTTCATTCGGATGATTTGCAAAATCTTTCATGGTGCATATTCTTTCTTTATCATTCATAAAATTTAATATCTCGATGTCAATTTCGTTTATGTAATCAGGCAATTTGTCCTGATTTTTTAAGATTTCGTAAATTTTTTCCTTTATATCTGTTGCTGAAAAGCCATCCCTTTTTTCGTATATTGTAGGAACGCCTAAAAATTTACCCCCCCAAGCCCATATTTTTTCCCGTGTGTATATTGGTATTATCTTTCCGCAAAATTTTTTCATATCTTTTCTTATATTTAATCCATATTTAAGCGGAACAACACAAATTTTCCTGCACGCAATTTCTTTGCCAAAGATGATATTGAACATTTCTTTTCTCTCGTAAAATGTGAAAGGGTTGTCATAATTTGTCCAGTTTTCATCAACAATCAGCCGTAAGCCTATATACAATTTTCCTTCACGCGCATACCTGTTTAGTATGTTCCTGATAATGCCTTCGTGGATTTTTGTCAAAATGCTAAATCTGCCGGGAAACAAAATGTCCATTGTCTAAAAAGGTTTAAATTTTTGAAATCTGAAATTTCGTCCAATATTAAAAATAAGAATTATTTTCCAAATTTCCAGTCACGAATAATTTTAGCAACATAAATTATGCATCCAGCAGCAAATCCAAACATACACAAACCAATGATTAACGAGTTGCTTATCACACCTAACAAAGGGTTTCCCATTATTGGCCAGAAAGGATTCATATCGCTATGCATAAATGAATCAAGCAATAAATGAGCATACACTCCAACGAATGATGCAAAAGCAATTGACTTTAACGAATAATTCTGCTCAGCAATAAAAATTTTTGAAATTTTGATAAGATGCGTCCGCAAGGTAAAAATTATGACAATAACAGCAATTGCAAATAAAGTTCCTCCGATGACTGTATGGCTAAATCCATGCAGCTGACAATTTCCGATAAAATAGCAGTATATTGGCTCAGCATCAACAATAACGCTCGCAAGCAAAATTGCAGGCAAATTTATATATCTAAACAACAGCATTCCAACTGCGAGTCCAACACCTAAATGAAAAGGAGTTAAAGGCATTTGGTCTAAATTTAAACAATTTATTTTTCATTAGCCAACTCAATAGTGCCGATTTTTAAATTTTCCATCCAGTTCTCTGCTTTGACCAATATTCTTTTATTATAGTCAATCCACAAAACACTTTTTCCAGAAATTTTTGTATTTGCAGCAACTTTGGATTTTTCTGACATATCAATACTGCTTAAACTTTCTTTTTCTACTTTGTAACACTTTCTTCTTCCGGCTTTTGTATCAGTTTCTTCAACATTTACTACTTTGTATCTTTCGCTGCTTGTGCTTTTAACGCCACTCATATTCACAGTGGTGTTTTTGGTCCATTCAAAATTTTCATTCAATGCGAGCATCCACGGTTGAATCATCATATTTGCGCCAAATCCACCCATCATGCTGCTGCCTTCTGCCTTTTCTCCTTCTGTTGTTATCTCCATTCCGAACCTCTTTGTTACCATCTTTACCGGTTTTCCGTCATTACTTATCCATGTTTCTCCGCTTGTGTTTATCCCTTCTTTTAACATAGTCATTTGCTGCATTTCCTGCTGTGTCATTTCGTTTCCTTTTTTTTCTGCCATCATCAATTCTTCAAGATTTTCGTATTTCATCAGGGATGTCCATGTTAAAACAAACACATCACTTTTATTATATCTTTCTTTTCTGTCAACAACAACATCCATGCTTCCGGACATTTTCATATTTACATCCGGAACATCTTTTTTGTCTGTTTGATTATTATCTGTCCTCCCTCCGCCCATCATTAAATTTAAAGGAATCGTAAATTTATATTCGTAATTATATCTATTGCCAGTCTTTAATCGCAAATCGGCATTTCTTTTAAGTTCTCCTTCCTGAACTTTAACATCAGGGATAAAATTTTGTGTTGGCTCAAAGTAACTTTCATTATCATCGGCATCATCCCATGTGCCGGGTGAATCTGGATGATGCGGATTTAAAACCAAAAACCCTCCGGCAATTATAAAAATCACTGCTATCAATATCCCAATTGGAACAATATATTTATTTGTCGCCATTTTTATTTTTTTATTAAATTTTTAAATTTTAATCAATTATGTTTGTTCCCAATTTAATTTAAATTTACATCATTCCCCTCTTAATCTCCCCGATTTCTTCCATTAATTCCGGCTTTAGGAAAACTGCTTTATCCAGACATTTTAAGCCGTCATTCGTCCTTTTTGTTTTGAGTAAAACTGCACCAAGTATTTCATACGCATCAGCAAAATTTTCCTCTATCGCTATTGCCTTTCTGCATTCTTTCTCCGCATCAGCAAAATTTCCTTCATTAAACAATATAAACCCCAGATTGTAATGTGCATCAGCAAAATCCGGCAAAATTTTTAAAATTTCTTCATATTCTTTCTTTGCTTCTTCTAATCTCCCAAGTTTAAAAAGCAAATTTGCCAGATTATTATGACCTTCAACATAATACGGCTCTATCGCAATTGCTGTTTTGTATGCCTTTTCCGCTTCTGAAAATTTTTTCGGGTCGGGAAGTGTGATTTCCGAATTCCATTCGGTGAGATATTTCACTCTCGGCTTTTCAGCATAAATCTGCAATAATTTTCCCATTGCATTATGTGCGTCTACAAATTTCGGATTTATTTTTATTGCTTCTCTGTATGCCTTTTCTGCTTCTTCAAATTTTTCTTCCGCATACAAGACATTTCCAAGATTGTAATGTGCCTCTGCATTAAACGGGTTTAAATTTAAATTTTCCCTGTATTTTCTTTCTTCAGTCAGATATTTTTCGTTCATTTGCTGTGCTTTAAATTTGGTGCTGACCCACTAAATTTGGGATAATTATATATTTGTTTTTTTACTAATATTTTTAATATTCTCCTATAAATCCTAAAACATAGTTTGTAATACCTTCAATAATGCTTCATGCAATTTTACTGAAAACTGCAAGTTTTCAATCTTTAAAAATTTACGAAATTTTAAAATACTAAAAATCTTTGAGATTTTCAATCTTTTAAAATCTTTTGGATTTTTAAATGATATTTCAAAAACTTTTCAAATTTATTTGCTTAAAAATATAATCAGGGATTCTGAATCCAAAATATTCTTTACAAATTGCATAGATAATTTCAATCTCAACCGTAGAAATTTCAGAATTTTTATACTTGTCCGGGTAATTACTTCATTAATCAAAATCTGTAATTTTTTGTTTCAGAAGGTTATGCGATATCTTTTATATAAATTTCTAATAAATTTACTATAATTTTGAATTTTTGCGTTTTTTGCTGCTGTCAGAAAGACAAAAACAAGTGCCATCAATGCAGTCAAAACTTTATATTATCAGTCCTGGTTTTTCTCCAGTTTTTTGCTGTTTCCTTTGCTGTTTCCTTTGCTGTTTCCTTTACTGTTCGGTCTTAAAATATAACAAGTATGTGCTCCGGATGATTTTTTAATCAGCCAACCATTATTCAAAAGTTTATTTATGTCCTCCCATGCAGCTCTTCTGGCTATGTTGTTAATTTCACGATATTCTTTTAAAGTTATCTTTTTCTTCACTGTCAGATACCTGTTGCGTTTTTTGTCTCTCGCTCAACTCTTCTGGAATTTCAATATACGTTGATTCCTGCATTTGTGATTCAAAAATAATTTTTGTTTCAACCGGATGCATATCATAATATGGTTCAATTTTTCCCCCGGTTATTTTGGACGAAATTTTTTAAATTTTTTAAATACTGAAAACTACACTGAAAATCTACCGGATTTTTTAAATCACCTTTACTTTTCTCAGCCAGTCAATATCACTAATATATAAATCCCGAATATCGCTTAAATTTAGCCGTAACGCGGCAATCCTGTCAAGTCCCAAACCCCATGCCAGTACGGGACATTCAAATCCAAGCAATGGCTTAACAACCTCCTGCCTGAAAATTCCCGCACCTCCTAATTCTATCCACTGTTCCTTGCTCTCAAGATAAATTTCCGGCTCTATGCTCATCTCAGTATAAGGGAAGTATCCCGGCCTGAATCTTATTTTTTCAAATCCGAGTGAGTTGTAAAAATTTTTCAAAATCCCAAGCAGATTTCTGAAATTGACATCTTCACTGACAACAATTCCTTCAACCTGATAAAATTCCGGCAAATGTTTAAAGTCAATCGTCTCATTCCTGAATACCTTTCCGATGGTAAAAATTTTGGCAGGCAGGTCATGTTTTTTGAGTGTGGTGATGAAATGTGCGGAAACAGCAGTTGTGTGAGTTCGCAATATAAATTTTTTTGCCTCTTCTTCATTCCATTGATATTTCCATCCCTTTTCGTGTGCATCCCTTATCGGATTTTTAAATTTCTCAAACCCATCCACTTCATGTACAAAATTTTTAAGATAAAAGGTATCCTGCATATCCCTTGCGGGATGGTCCTGTGGCTGAAATAACGCATCAAAGTCCCAGAATGTTGGTTCAATTAAATTTCCCCGCATCTCTTTAAATCCCATCCCGACAAAAATTTCCCTTATATCGTTTATCAGATTTGTCAGGGGATGAAATTTTGCTAGATATTGCGGCTCAACAAACACACTGACATCGTATTTTCTGAATTCTGCACCCTTCCACGATTTTTTTGTGAGCATTTCAGGAGTCAGTTGTGAAATCTGCTCCTTCAACCCGGCAATATTTTCCTTAATTTTTATTCCTTCATCTGTAAGTGAGGCAAAAATTTCCCTTGTCTCCTTCAGGTTAATTATTTTCCTGCTGTTTAAAATTTCATAAGATTTTTTCTCAGCATCTGACAATGTATTTAAATCCCGTTTGTCAGTATTTTTCAGTAAAATTTCATCATCCCGCACGGCGAAATCGGAAAATACAATAACTCTGTCCTTAAAGACAATGTGTTTCTTCCTGCGAAGCCATCCAATTGTCAGATGGACATTAACTTTGAGGTTGTTTTCATCTATGATTTTGATTAAGTCATCAATGGTTATTTCAGAAATATTTTTTGCTTTTATTAAATTTAAGAGCTGCCTTTCGGGAAGTCCACGACTTAAATATTCCTTTCCTTCGTCATTCAGAAAAACAAATTTCTGAATTTTTTCCGAAACATTAACTAAATTTTTTGTTTTAAGCCAGTCAATTGTTCTCGCTACCGCATCTGTACTTAAATTTGCTCTTTCTGAAATTTTCTTAATATTCTGCCTTCCTTCCAGAATCTTTAAAATTTTGAGCTCGTTCGGATGAAAATTATCCATTTTGTTCTCATTGTGCTGCTTTTTCACTTATTCCGATTTCTCCGCCTGATTCCAGTAAAATCCTCATTTCATCAAGTGTAAATCTGTGTTTCTTACCTGCGAGTTTGACCTTTACTGCCTCATATTTTTCCTTCATTTTTGCTTTTTCTTTGTCCGCCTTTATTTTTTCCAGTTCTTCTTCAAGCGGAGTCATCTGCCCGTTAATCAGCTGTATTTCATTTCTTAATTTGGTAAGTATATCCTTATACATAATTAATTTTGCATAATTCTGAAGAACCGCTTCGTGCTGTACATCAGCACTTTCACTCATTTTTTTTATGCTTTCATAAGCGTCCTTTACACTATCATACATCTTCTTTAGATTCGTCCATTCATCTGTTAATTTTGTCTGAACATCAATAATTTTGCCGTCTATCTGTTTTAAGGAGGTATAAATTTCAGTCATTGTAATATGTGCATCGTTTGCATTTTTTGACTTTATTGCCCTTTCCCTCAACTGAAAGATTCTGTCAAACAAGTCCTTTTCATAATCAATAGATATATCATAAGTTAATAGCTTTTCATAATTCTTCTTTAAGTGTTCTTCAAGAATATTATACGGAGCTCTTGATTCTTTATTAAGCGAGTCCCTTTCTATCTTTTTTTCTTTTATGAGATTTGCCAATTCCTTTGATTCGTTTATTAAATGTTTTCTTTCACTCTTTAAGTCATCTATTTTTGTTCTGGACTCCTCTTTTTTCTTTTTGAATTCATCTAATCCGGCAACCTTTTTCCTGATTTCTTCTTGAAGTTCGTTTCTTGCATTTTTTGCTTTTGCTATTTCATCACGATGAAAATTTATATTTTCGTAATTGTCTTTGATTTTCTTGCTTTTCATTCCTATTTCATCGCGCAGCAAATTTAATTTTTCCTTTATCTCGGGCTCATTCATTTTTAAAATTTTTATTTGTTCCCGATCTTTTCTTTTTTGGCTTTTTTATGCTTAACTCTTTTTTCTTCTGCCGCCTTTTTCTCCATTTCCTTTTTCTTTATCTCCTCTGCTTTTTTCTCCATTTCCTTTTTCTTTACATCCTCTGCCGCCTTTTTCTCCATTTCCTTTTTCTTTTTCTCCTCTGCCTTTTTCTCTCCCTCTGTTTTATAATTTTTCCAGAAATTTAATGACTTCTCGTGTGATTCAATCTTTCTTGCCAGCCATTCCTCGCTGTTTTCAACACGATCTTTATTTATCTCCTTTTCTATTTCATCCAGCTCACCTGATTTTGTGGAAAATTCTATTTCAGCGTCCTGTTTCTCTTTTCTATATTCTATGATTTTTTCTCTTATTTCCTGTGCAAGTGCGTCATCATTTATTTTATTTAAATTTTCTTCCAGATTTTTACTCCAATACTCCAGAAGATCCGTTTTATCCGGCAAAATTTCAACTATTTTTTTCAATACAAATTCCCGCCCTTTCTTTTCTTTTATTCCTGTTAATTCTTTTCTGTAATTTTCCAGAAATTTATCGTGCTTTTTTATGAGCAGGTCTTTTAATGTTTCGGGTTTAATTGAGAATATGTTTTCTTCTGCTGATTTATCAGTCATATCATGGTGCGTATTAACATCCTCGTCCATTGTTTTAAATTTTATGATTAAATTTTATAAATTTTATGTCTGTTAAAATTTATGTCTATTAAATTATAAATTTATCCTCTTATTATTCTTGTTATTCTTATTCTTGTTTTTTCTTGTTATTCTTGTTATTCTTATTCTTGTTATTCTTATTATTCTTATTCTTGTTTTTTCTTGTTATTCTTATTATTCTTATTGTTGTTTTTTCTTGTTATTCTTATTATTCTTATTCTTGTTATTCTTATTATTCT
>MNZY01000118.1 GCA_001873845.1 Candidatus Altarchaeum sp. CG2_30_32_3053
ACGAACCGAAAATTCATATTCATGCCGTGTTTGGAAGAGAAGATAAAGTCCTTATGGGATGTGTCAGAAAAAATGCTGGTGTTTATCTGCTCGTTGAATGTGTCCTGTTTGAATTTGACACAAAATCAGAGAAGAAATTTAATTCTGGATTGGGAATTGATTCAATAAATTTTGAATAATTTGAGAATGTCTGAAAATATAATTAAAGGAAGAAAATACTATGAAATTGCAGATATACTTAATACATTTAAGATAGATAAAAAGACGGCAAACGAAATCGTTGAAAATTTCATAAGAAATAATTTAATCCTTACAACGCATGCTTACGAGTATATTTTAAAGAATAAACTTTATGAGAAAGGATGCATAGAAAACATCATAAAGACCGCTACAGATAACCAGACAGGCATAGTTACTGAAGAATTTATTATAGAATTTTGCATAAAAAAAGAGGAAAAATCAGATGAAGAAAGTGAAAAATTAAAAGGAGAGGCAGAATTAGAGGAAAATATAGGGTGTATGGAAGAGGAAAAAAAGGAAGAAAATAAAGAAGGTGAAGAAAAAACCAAAGAAGAATTAAAACCAAAAGAAGGGCATAAAGAAGAACCTAAAGAAAAGCATAAAGAAGAACCTAAAGAAAAGCATAAAGAAGAACCTAAAGAAAAGCATAAAGAAGAACCTAAAGAAGAACCTAAAGAAAAGCATAAAGAAGAACCTAAAGAAAAGCATAAAGAAGAACCTAAAGAAGAAAACAAAGGAAATAAACGACTTGCGATTAAATCAGATTTTAAAATTTTTGACTATAAATGTGCGAGTGACGGAAAAATTTCCGACTTTTCAGCATATTTTAAAGATAAGTATAAAACATTAAGTACAATTATCAGAAAAAAGGTAGAATATAGAGGTGCCACGGATATAGAGAAAATAAAAGAAGGAGAGAAAGTTAGTATTATTGGGATGGTGAGCGATAAATTTGAAAATAAGGAAGGTACAATGACACTAACCGTTGATGACCTGACAGGAAATACAAAAATAATAATAAGTAAAGGTATGTTTTCACGGATCTCGCCGGATGTAGAGAAAGTTGTAAAGGGTTTGGTATATGATGAAGTAATCGGGGCAAAAGGAAAGGTTGCAAATGGTGGCAAAGCAATATTTGCGTCAGAGCTCGTAGAGCCGGATATGCCTAACGACTTTGTTCCAAATAAAGCAAAAGAGGAAATTTATACAGTATTTACCTCTGACTTACATATAGGAAGTATTTTTTTTTTACAGAAAGAATTTGAAAATTTTCTGGAATGGTTAAATTTAAAGAAAAACCGGATTGATATTGCAGAAAAAGTAAAATATATCCTGATTGCGGGAGATATTGTTGATGGCGTCGGCGTATATCCTCATCAGGATAAAGAACTGGCGTTATCAGATATATTCAAGCAGTATGATTTTGCGGCAGATTTAATAAGCAGGATTCCGGAAGATATTGAAATAATAATTTCTACGGGAAATCACGATGCTGTCAGAATTGCCGAGCCGCAACTTAAAATAAACAAAAAATTTGCCCCGAAATTTTACGATATGAAAAATGTTCATTTGGTTGGAAATCCTGCTTATGTTTCTATTGAAGGTGTTAATATTTTAATGTATCATGGAGAGGCGCTGGATAATTTAATACGGGCAATTCCTGGATTGTCATATTCATCGCCTGAAATAGCGATGAAAGAATTTTTGAAGAAGAGGCATCTTTCTCCCATTTATAAAGATATATTCCCGTATGAGAAGGACTATCTGGCTATTGAGAATATTCCGGATGTTATTATCAGCGGACATGTTCATGCAATTGGTTATGGTAATTACAGAGGCGTTCATCTGATAAATTCAGGATGTTTTCAGGGCAGGACAAAATTTCAGGAAGAAATGGGACATATCCCCACACCTTCAAAGGTTCCCGTGATGAATCTAAAAACACATGATATAACATGGTTGGACTTCGGAGAAAACTGAAGATGGTTTGAACGACGGCAAAATCAGATGAATAAATTTTACTTATCAAAAGTTATCAAAATTGATAACTTTCATTTAATAAAATTTTATAATTAATTCATAATTGATTTGTAATTTATTGACTGTAATATGCAAACGATTCAAGTAATGAAAATCATGGAAAAATATCCCACATTCAACATCAGCACATTTGCAGATATATCCCATGTTCGTCATTCAAAAATTAAAACAAAGGTCATTAAGGCAAATAATTTCCAAAAGTTTGGTCTTAATTTTTCTATTTCACGGTTGTGTGCCATATAAAAGTAGGCCATTTATATTT
>MNZY01000072.1 GCA_001873845.1 Candidatus Altarchaeum sp. CG2_30_32_3053
AAAATACGCTCACTTCGTTCGTGTCTTTTCAAATTCTCCGCGAATTTGAAAATAACCTCACTTCGTTCGGATATTTTAAAATCTTTGAGATTTTAAAATAACCTCACTTCGCTCTCATATTTTCAAAACTTTGCGTTTTGAAAATCGCAGGTAAATTTTTGTACTCTTTGAATAGTTACATTTTTAATTAAATTTCTATAAATTTATGTTCCTCTTTATTTGGCACATAATATTAGTAAAATTTTTGAAATGACAAACTTACTATAAACAAAAAATGTTATAAATTTTGTTATGAAAACCTAATTTATTTTGTTAAAATTTAAAATAAAATCAGAATAATTAAAAGTATATAGTTAAATATATAATTAAAAGTGTATAAAAATGGCAAAAATATATTATGATGAGGATGCAAATATGAGTGTGTTTAAAGGAAAGACTATATCAGTTATTGGCTACGGAATTCAGGGAAGGGCACAGGCATTAAATGCAAAGGAATCAGGAATAGATGTTGTTGTAGGATTGCGGACAAATAACAGCAGGACATACAATCAGGCGGTTGCAGACGGATTTAATCCGGTTTCAATAGAAGAAGCAACAAAAAAAGGCAACATCATTCATATTTTAATTCCTGACGAAACACAAGCAGAGGTATATGAAAAGTCAATAAAGCCATATATGAAGAAAGGTAAAACGCTGATGTTTTCACACGGATTTAATATTCATTTTAAGAAAATTGTCCCCCCAGTTAATGTTGATGTGATAATGGTTGCTCCGAAGTCACCCGGTGCAGGGGTTAGAAAAACATACACTGAGGGCTTTGGAACACCCGCATTGATAGCAGTCTATCAAAATGCCAGCAGAAAGGCAAAAGACAAGGCCCTGGCATTTGCAAAGGCAATAGGAGCAACAAGAGCAGGAGTTATAGAAACAACATTTCAGGAAGAAACAGAAACAGATCTGTTTGGAGAGCAGGCTGATTTATGCGGAGGAACAACAGAACTGATAAAGGCATCATTTGAGACACTTGTTAAAGCAGGTTACCAGCCGGAAATTGCATACTTTGAAACATGTCATGAATTAAAGCTTATAGTTGACTTAATTCAGGAAGGTGGAATTGAGAATATGTGGGATAAGGTCTCAAATACAGCAGAATATGGCGGAAGAACAAGAGGAAAGAGGATTATTAATGAACACACAAAGAATACAATGAAGGAAATTTTGGGAGAAATTCAGAGCGGAAAATTTGCAGATGAATGGGTAAATGAATGCAAAGGAGGAATGAAAAATTTAAACCGGATGCGAAAGGAAGAGGCAGACATACAAATTGAAAAGGTCGGAGCTGAATTAAGAAAGATGTTTAAGAAAAAATAAAATTTAATTGCCTTGACAGAGTTGAAAATTCAGATGAAAATTTTATATTTTTAGTCCTTTTACTATTTCTTTTTTTTCTTTTTTATTTTTTAAAAGGTAATTTTTCATAAATTTCCTTTGCAGTTTCTTTTGGATTTTTTGCATCGTAAATTGTCCTTCCGACCATTTCAAAGTCCGCTCCGTTTTTTACTGCATCCCCAAAATTTCCTCCCTGCACCCCAACACCAGGAGAGAGTATAATTGCTTTGTTTTCTAAAATTTCCCTTACTGTTTTTATCTCTTCGGTTCTCGTCGCAGGAGCAACAACAGCATCAATATTTAAATTTAAGGCAAGGTTGCAAAATTGCCTGACATTCTCGCTTATAAATTCCTTTGCTCCTTCGTGGGACATTGCCACAACAAGAACGACATCTATATTTCTTTGGACTGCTATTATAGCATCGCTTCCGACAAATGCCTGCACCGTTACGGCATCAAATCCTGCCTGTCCGGCGTTTTTTGAGAGTACCTCATTTGTATGAGGAATGTCTGCAATTTTAAAGTCCGCAATAAAAACCAAATCAGGATATTTTTTTCTTAAATTTTTAACAAAATTCATGCCGCTCATGTCTGTAAGCGTGCGATTTATCTTACAGGCGGCAATATATGGGCAAATTTCATCTAAAATGGAGATACCTTTTTCAACATCTAAATTAAAGACCATTCTGCTGTTTATTTCCTCTGCCTGTTTTAAAATTTTTTCCGAAAATTCCATTTGAAATGTTTGAAATGTTTGAAATGTTTGAAATGTTTGAAATTATTTTGAATTATTTTTTGTGAAGATTATATTAATTAATAAATGGACAAATAAATTAAAATACATAATAAATGTTTAAATTTAAAGGTCTGATTAATCAGGTAATGGAAGATGAAAACAAAAAACAAAGTTATGACAACCAAAAGAGGGAATGAAAATTTCGGAAATGGAAATGTTTTAAATTTTGTTTTGGCCGGACTATTTGCTGTCGTTTTGGTTTTTTTAGCAAGGGGGAATGTGTTTGCTTATAGTAATTTAGGAGGAGGAGTATGTGAATGTGATTCTTGCAGCGATTGCACAAATGCTTTAAATGATAATGCAAATTGTAGCTGCACAGCAAAGTTAAATAAAAGTATAACTGATATACAGGGAACATGTATTGATGATCCTGAAAATTTCACAAATAAAACATTTGACTGTCAGGGAAATGTGATTAAAGGATATCCTTACTATTTCGCTAATTATGCAATCCATACGAGGGACAAGCAGAACAACACTATAAAAAACTGTGTAATCACTCAATTTTATGGGGGAATTTATTTATATTCTTTCTCAAACAACACATTAACAAACAACACAACAAATAATAATGTTAGTTATGGAATTTATGGAATTTATTTATATTCTTTCTCAAACAACACCATAACCAGCAACACAACAAACAATAATGGTGGGAATTATGGAGGAATTTCTTTAGAACATTCTTCAAATAATGCTTTGGTAAATAATACCGCAAATTCAAACAATTGGATGGGAATTAATTTAGAAAGTGATTCTTCAAACAACACATTAACAAACAATACCGCAAATTCAAACATTTTTGGAATTTATTTAGAGCAGTCCATAAACAACATTTTAAGAAATAATACCTTTGCTAACAACAGATTCAATTTTAACATTTACGAGTCAGAAATTTCTCATTATTATCAAGACATAGACAAATCAAATATAGTTAATAACAAACCAATTTATTATTTAAAAGATTGTGCAAAATCAGAAATTAACGAATCAAGCGATGATGAATTTGTTGCTTTAATTTCCTGCGATAACATAACTCTTAAAAATTTAAATTTAACCAGAAATTCCCACGGAATTTTGCTTGTCCATACAACAAATAGCAGAATATTAAACAACACAGTAAATTCAAATTATGAAGGAAGAATCTATTTATATTTGTGCGTAAATAATACAATGTCGAATAACATAGCAAACTTAAATATTTTTGGAATTTCTTTAGATTCTTCCTCAAACAACAACACCTTGACAAACAACACAGCAAATTCAAATATGGGGAGTGGGAGAATTATGTTACGGCATTCTTCAAACAACACATTAACAAACAACACAGCAGATAATAATAGACATGATGGAATTCATTTTTTATGGGGTTCAAATTTCAATGAAATTCTGAACAACAAAATTTCAAATAATAAAAACGGAATCACGCTTTCTAACTGCGACCATCCCGGCATTGGTTGCTTTGAGAGAAATACAAATAACACGATTCAGGGAAACGAAATTTTAAATAATACAGTTGGAATTTTCTCCAATGCGTCAAATTCAACAATAAACAGCAATTATGTCTGCGGAAATACACAATTGGACTTTGATTTAGGTGATTGGCTTTCAAGTGTTGGAGATAACAATTATTGCGGCAATGCCGGTGGATGGAATGACGCCAATACAATTGGATGTCAGAATACCGGCAAAGCAACCAGCATCTTTGATTTGGTTGAAATGCTTGAATATTTAAACAGAGAGAAAAATTTAAGTTATTTGTCATATTGTGATTTGGATAACGACAACAATGTAAATTTACCTGATGCATTTGCTTTAATTGATAAAATTGTCAGGGAAGGATAAAATACGAAAATATTAAATGCGGATAATGATAAGATATGGAAACTTTAAACATAAATTCGGAAATAAAAAATATATGGAAAAATTTAAGAAAGAAATGGTATTATCCCATGATTCCTGAACCAGTAATAACTTATGGGGAGGTCCGCAGGGTTTTCATAGAGAATTACAAAATCGGATTCAACATTGCTGATTTGCCATCCGACTACGAAAACAGGCAAATTTTTATGGAAAATTTTTTTGAACACGAAATCTGCCATTATATTTTTTGCCCGGGAACGATGGAAACAGTCGGAGAGTTAATATTATCTGCAAGAAAAGCGCTGCAAAAATACCATAATTCGGATGAAATTGATGTTAAGGAAATAAATTTAGCCGTAAATTTCTTCACTGATTTGGTTGCTGAAAATTTCAGATATGAAAAGGCAAAAAGTAAACAAGAAAGAACCAGACATTTTTTTTATCACGAACTGAAACTTCAAAAGATTCAAAATGAATATGTAAACAAAGGCGTTCCAAAAATTTATCTTATTCTTATTCAGACATTGGGAAATTTATGGAATTATAAGTTTAAATTTTCATTTCCAGAAGAGATAAAGGAGGCATGTGATTTGCTCGGCGAGATGAAAAATTTTTCCAGAAGAAATTTATGGACTACTTATTGTTATCACACGACTTATTATATAGCGAAATTTTTAGAGGAAGAGGCAAGTAAGAAAGAGGTAAAGAACAAGGAGGAAAATAAGAAAGGCATCATCCAGTTATTTCTTAAAGAACTTTCATCAAAAATCGGCAAAGCAAATGGTGCGAAAGAGAAAGAGAAAGAAAATGAAAAAAAAGGCAAAGGCGGAAAAAATGAAGATAAAACCAAAGGAAAAGAAGGACAAACAGAAAATTTCGAAATTTATGACTATTATTTTTACCGGTCATTAGAAGAGCTTCAGCAAAAAAAAGACAATACATCATTACAAAAAATTGCAGAGAAGAATGATATTAAAGAATACAAGGAAGTTCTCAAGGCAATAGGAATTACAACCGAGGATAGCGAGGCAATTAAAAAATGGTACAGAGATCAGGCGTACGGAATAGAAATTGAACATATTGAGAAATATGACAAAACAGAATATGCTATATCTCCGACAAAATGGAGATTGGAAGATCCGATAAGCGAAATGGATCTTATTTACTCTTTATCGCTGTCAAATTATTTAATTCCCGGACTGACTACATTTAAAAGACAATATGAGGAAGGAAAAATAACCCCTAAAGAAAAGAAGGTTCCTGATTTACTCATTGTTATTGATTCTTCGTATTCTATGGGCGAGCATATAAGAGGAACGAAGACATTTTTTGCGTGTCTTGCCGCATTTAAAGCATACAGATATGCAATTGACAAAGGTGCAAAGGTTGCGGTAATAAATTTCAGCGGAAAAGATAACAAGCCGTTGTTCATTCAGCAGGACTGGACAGATGATGTTGAAAAGATAGAAAACACCCTGATTTATCATTACGGACTTTATACATGTATTCCCGGAAAGGCGATAAAAGAAATTTCAGAAAGAAAAAATTCACTTATTATAGTTCTTACAGACGCCCAGATACAAAATTTTTGGAACGAAATTGAATATCTGAAAGATGCAGCAAAGAAAAATTTTCTGGTTATAATGTGTAATGCTTATAACAAGGGACAGGCAAAGGAAAATCCAGCTGTTGAAGAACTTCAAAAGTTCGGGAAAATTTATTTTATTACAAAGGCGGACGATTTAATCGGATTGACGATTGAAACAACAAAGAGTGTTTATGAGTAAATTTTGTTGTTTATTGTTTTTGTTGTTATTTTTATTTATTTGCCCTTATTGGTGTTATTATTTTTTTATTTATTTTTTATTTCTATTTTTCTCCACAAATATTAGAAATTTTTATTTCAAAAATTTATTAATATTCCAGAAATTCTATTTCTGCATTTGACATTTTACTGTAAAATTCTAATTCTTTCTTTTTATCTTTTGTCTCAAATACGATTTGCCTTAGGCCCTCCCAAAATGAAAACCATGAGGCAGGCTCTAAAAGAAAAATGAAAAAATTTACAATAAAATTTTGTTGAGGATGTTCTAAAAGCAAATATGAGGCAATGAACATTAAAAATATCCCTATACTTACAAATTTTAATCCGTCCTTAAAAATTTTATCTATTTCCTTTTTCGTATGACTAAAAGTTACATCAAAGAACTCGGTTATTCTTTCCTTTATTGCCTTTTCGTTCGTGAAATTTCTTTTGCCTTTTGGGACCAAAATTTTTAATTCTACCTCTCCGGAGGGCTTAAATTTTACCGCCTTTTTCAATTCATATAAAAAGTCATCTGACAATCTTCTCTTAGAATAGGGGCGAGGGTCAAAATCAGAAAAAATATCATCATAAGTGTCTATCCACAGACCAATTTTCACCAGATCGTGCAACTTTTCCTTTTCTTCTTCTGAATTTTCCTGCATTTTTTAAAATTTTATAATGAACAACCAAAGAAAAAATAATTTGAAATTTCCAAATGAACAACCAAAGAAAAAATAATTTGAAATTTCCAAATGTTTTATTCTATTATAATATTCAATCCGTTAATAAAAGCCACAACACTCGCCATTACTATATCTTCATGAACTCCTTTTGCAACGATGCTTCTCTTCCTATCACCAACTCTTATTGTCACTTCCGCAAGGGCATCACTTCCACCACTGATCGCATCCAAATGATATTCTTCAAGTTTTATGTTTTTAATATTTTTATATTCAACATTTCTTATTGCATTTAGAGCAGAGTCAACAACACCTACACATTCGCTCGTTGAAATTTTTTCTTTATCATCAATTTGTAATTTTACAAACGCAAATGGCTTTTTTCCATAATCATCATAGACCCGTAAATCAACAAGTTTGATCTTTTCACTTCTTTTTCTTCCCAATAGATCATCCGCAATTGCCAACAAATCTTGCTCTGTAACCTTCTTTCCTTTGTCTCCCAAATCCTTAACTCTTTTAGTTATTTCTAAAATTTGTTCCTTTGAAAAATTATATTTGAATTCCTGCAATTTACTTTCAACCGCATGTGCTCCTATAAGTTTTCCTAAAACAATCCTTCTCTTTGCCCCGACCATTTCCGGTTTTATTGGTTCATAGTTCTCAACTTTTTTTAGAACACCGTCAACATGAATCCCTGCCTCGTGCGCAAAGGCATTATCCCCAACAAATGGAAAATTCGGAGGAATTTTTATGCCGTATAAATGTTCAATTAACTTGCTGGTTTCATAAATTTTTTCTATTTTTATATTACTTTCAATATCATGCAAAATTTTTGCCCCCATAATCACTTGCTCTAAATCAGCATTTCCTGATCTTTCCCCCAGTCCATTTACAGTAACATGCGGCAAAATTGCTCCTGCGTCTATCGCCGCCAATGTATTTGGCGACAGCCAAACCAAAATCATTATGGCAATGAACTGCCAATGGTGTTGAAATTTCTTTTTTGATTGAACTTATAATTTTCTTCATCCTTTCCGGTGTACAAACTCCCACCGTATCGGGGATGTTTATATATGTAATATTCATAGAGTCCGCAAGTTTGCAAACCCGCAGCATAAATTTTTCCTCCGTCCTTGTTGCATCTTCTAAACTAAAATGAACCTTAAAGCCATGCTCCTTGCAGTATTGAATACTATCTTCAATTGCTTTTAAAACCTGCTCTTCATCCATATTTAATTTGTATTTCATGTGGATCGGGGATGTTGCTATGAAAATATGAATTAAATAAACATTTGCTTCTATGCAAGCATCAATATCCTTTTTAGTACATCTTGATAACCCACAAATTTTTTCAGGAATATTTTTTGAAATTTCTTTTACCGTATTTAACTCTCCTTCTGATGCAGATGGAAATCCCGCTTCAATTATATCAACATTCAATTCATCCAATGCTTGTGCAATTTTTGTCTTATCTTCCTTTCTTATTGCTACTCCAGGAGTTTGCTCTCCATCCCTCAATGTTGTGTCAAAAATTTTCAGTTGCACTTTGTTAGATTAAAAGTTATTAAATTAAATTCAAAATATTAAATTATTTACTTTTTCTTCCCAGCACATTCAGGATTTGGACAAAATGTCATTTTCTTTTTATTAATAAATACTAAAATTTTCTTTGCTCCACAATCATTACATTCCTTGTCAATTTTTAAATTTCCCTGGGGAAGTTTTACCGTCCATTTACAATTTGGATAATTGCTGCATCCAGCAAAATTTCCGTAAGGTCCTTTCCTTATTGCCATATTCCCCCCGCATTTTAGACATTTGAATAAAATTTCTTCATTTCTTTTGTTATATTCCTCTGCCTTCATTCCATTAAGCAATGCCTTCCCGATTGCAAATTCCTCTTTCTTAAATTTGTTGGAAATTTCTATGAGTGTTTTCTTTGCTTCATCTATAACTTTATCATGAGTTGTCTTTAAATTTTGTATGTTCTCCATATCCTTCTCAAATTTTCTCGTCAAATTTTCATCTATAATATCACTGCAATGTTTTTCCAATGTATCAACAACAGCAATTCCAAAAGGAGTTACTTCAATTGCCTTATCCTTTGTCTTAACATAATTTCTCTTAAACAATGTATCAACTATATTTGCCCTTGTTGCTTTTGTTCCCAAATTTTTTCTTTCCAGTTCTGCAATAATTGAAGAAACATTATATCTTTTTGGCGGCTGTGTTTCCTTTTCATCCATGTTTATTTTTTCAACAAAAATTTTATCATCTTTTTTCAGTTCTGGCAATTCCTCTTCTTCAAATTTTGCATACTTGTAAATTTTTATCCACCCTAATTCTATCGTCGTTGCACCTTTTGCGATAAAAATTTCATCGTTATTGTTTATATTTGCAGTAACAATTTCCCTTATTGCGTTATCTCCGAATGTCGCTAAAAACCTTCTAACAATCAAATCATACAACTTTTTATGTTCCTCGCTAAATTTTTCCAAGTCCTTATCTTCTCCTGTCGGATGTATTGCCGGATGTGCGGGATCTTCCTTCTTTCCGTTGTTTGGAAAAATTTTTTGCTTTTTGTTCTTTTCAAACAAAATTTTACATTCCTTGATATAATTATTTGAAAGGTTCATAATTATATCAAGGTAATATCCAATCGGGTCTGTAAGCTGGTTGCTTGCTGTTCTCGGATAAGAAATTATTCCTGATGTATATAAGTCCTGTGCCAGTTCAAGTGTTCTTCTCGGGTCTATTTTTAGTTTGGCATAAGCTTCTGTCTGCAGTTCGGTCAAATCAAATGCAGGAGGTGGGGAAATTTTGTTTCTTTTTTTCTTTACTTCTTTAACAATTGCCGCAGCTTTTCCAACTTTGCATTTTTCTTTAATTTTTAATGCTTTTTCTTTATCAAAAATTTTTCCCTCTTTGTGTTGTGCCAAAAATTTTTCCATATCGTGTTCGTTCTTTTTGCACTGGATGTAAATTTCCCAATATTTCTTTGGAACAAAATTTTTAATATCCCTTTCTCGGTCAGTTAAAATTTTTAAAGTTGGTCCCTGAACTCTTCCAATACTCATCGCCTGAAACTTGCGCAGTATCTTATATAAAGAAGACGATAATGCCTTTGATAAATTTATTCCCCAGAACCAGTCCAAAATATGGCGAGTCATTCCCGCATAAGCCATTCCTTTGTTTGTACTTTCCAAATTTTTATATGCGTTTAATATTGATTGTTTTGTTAAAGTTGAAAATTTCATTCGTTTTACATCTTGTTTGAATGGATCAACATTGCAGGCAAATTTTATGGCGTTGAATCCAATAATTTCTCCCTCAATATCGTAATCACAGGAATTTATAAAAATGTTGTTTTTTTCTTTCTTTACGATGCTTGCCAGATTTTCTATTGTTTTTATATAGTCCTTTGTATAGTCAGCATTTTTATCCGTTTCATAAGTCGCTCGCCATTCTACATCAAATGTAGGGTAAGAATAATCCTTGGTTTTCTGTGCTACTCTGTACAAATGTCCAACGGCTGAGCAAACATAAATTTTTTCTACATTTTCCTTATTTTCTTTACTTTCCTTATTACTTTTATTTTCCTTCAAATTTATTTCAAAGTAGGATACCTTTCCATCCCTTAATTTAGATGCATTTCCAAATGAAATTGCAATTCTCTCTGCAACGCTTGGTTTCTCAGCAATTATCAAAATTGACATTTTTGATTAGAAATTTGAATTATGAATATAGGATTAGAAATTTGAATTATGAATATAGGATTAGAAATTTGAATTATGAATATAGGATTAGAAATTTGAATTATAGATTTAAATTTAACATAATAGATTTAAATTTAATCATTTAGACTTGAGTTTGAAAGATATCTAAAAGTCTCCTTGCTATACTCAACAACGGTAAAAGATGCACTTTTTATGGCGCATTTTCAAAATCATAAAGATTTAAAATATATAAAAGTAGCGAAACAAAATGAAAGTATTTTAAAGATTTGAAAAACGCAATTTATAAAGATATGCAGTCCAATTCCTCTCATTTTTAGTATTTATGAGAGGATTAGAATTAAAAAATTAAATTTGTACGATTCACGAAATAATCCCGACATAAAGGTAAAAGAAAATAATAATCTATCTGAATTATATATAATTTATTTAAATCCTGAGTTTCCCACCCCAACGTAAAACTTTGGGCGTAATTTTTAAATCCTAAAGATTTAAAAATATCCAAACGATAGTGAGGTTATTTTTGGTGTTAAGTATAATTAATTTTGTAAATTTTTAAAACTACTCGTAAATTTTTTGATGGTGGGAAAGATGGGCTGAATTATATATAATTTCTTTAAATCATAATATTACTCTACATGACAACTTTTTGTTCGTGAGTTGATCAATTTGTATACAATTTTACAAAATTTATTAAAAATTAGTAAAACATTGAATTATTTGTTTTAGAAATAAAAATCTACTGCAAGAACAAAATTTTTTAGAGAACTCTACGGATGTGTGGATAAATCAAATTATAAGAAATACACCTATATAAGAAAAGGTATTCTTGATGATATTCCCCGCATACAATTATCAAGAGCAGTGATTATTGTAAGAAACGAAGATAAGGAAAAAATTCTTAAATTTTTGCAACACGATGCACTAGTAGAGATAAGAAAAATTGTTCTCCAAAAGAGCGATAAAATTAAACTTGCAAAGAAATCTTAAATACGAATTTATCTACCAATTCATAATTATAGTCATTTTGACATCTTTTGATAATATTGTTTTTGTCCATATTTATTCTTCAAATCATAATATGTAATATTGATGTTCAAAATAAAATAATCAAAAGTTGAAATTTTCACT
>MNZY01000071.1 GCA_001873845.1 Candidatus Altarchaeum sp. CG2_30_32_3053
GTTGGATAAAAGGAAAAGACACACTGCAAAAGTTTATTATTGAGCTCTCATCAATAAAAATAGGTAAATTTGTCATTATCGGAAAAGAGATATTTCAGGTTCAGAATAATAACTCAATAAAGGAACTTCTCAAGAAAGCATTTGACATAGTATTTGAATTTGTGGATGATAAAACTATGTGCGGTCTAAATCGTTAAAAAATCCCACAAAAACTACAAACTACAAATCCTTCGTGAGATTCAAAAAACTGAGCGTGAAAAAGTTAATTTGTGAGGGGAAGTTGGGCTAAAAAAATATTTTTAAGCAATTAAATTTTTGACCTAAATAATTTAAATTTTTGTAAAATTTTTATTATAACACATTCCATACTAATTTATTTTCTTTTCCTAACAAATGAATATTAAATTCGCCAAACAAATTTCTTCCGATAAGACAATCTATATTTAATTTCGGATGCAATTCTATGCCGGTTATTTCTACTTTTTTCTCCACCCTGCCCACACCTACAATTCCTTCAAATACAGGAGCGAACACCGACCCATCGGGAATAAATATCTCCTGCTCCCGCAATCTTTTTAGTTTTAATTCTTCACATATATCTCTCGGAGCAGTACAAAAATCAGCACCGGAATCAAAAACACCTATCAGTTCAATAACAGCATTATGGTCATTTTACTGACTTTTTGCAGTAAAATGACTATACTCGTAAATTTGATAACGGTGCAAAAAGTTAGCAAATTTACTATAATATCTTTATTCATTATTCTGATTGGAAGTATTGTTTTCCTTCTCTGTATTTGAACTCCATTTCTGTATTTTTATAATTATATTGTGTTTAATATAGCAACCGCATCCTTGGAAGGTCCAAGCCGGGGTATAAACATCTTCGTAATTTCTACTTTTTTCTTCACATTTTTTATAACATATATATAACTATCACCAACTGAAATAACCTCACCATTATACCTTGCAATTATTTTGTTAGGGTATTTTTTTCCAGTTCCTTTTCTATTGCATTGAATGTTTGTATATTATCTTTTGTATCGTCTTCCATTTTTATATTTTTTAGTTTTTGTTCTTTTTAAGCAATTAAATTTTTCATAGATATAATTTAAATTTTCTGTAAATTTTTCCATTTTTATTCCTTTATCTCAACAATTCTCAAACTCATATCAATCTGCTTTGCAGAATGTGTCAGGGCGCCGATTGACAGCACATCAACCCCTGTCTTTGCATAGTCTCTGATATTATTCAAATTTATCCTTCCTGACGCTTCAAACAATAATTTATTGTTTTTCGCCCTTATTTCTTTGATTGCCCCATCAATTTCACTATAACTCATATTATCAAACATAATAATTTCAGCATAATTTGCGGCTTCCAGTGCATCCTCTTTATTTCTTACTTCAATTTCTATCTTGTTGGTAAAACTTGCCGACTTTTTTGCCGCTTTTAAGGCGTTCTCAATATTATTGCGAAATAAGGTCAGATGATTGTTCTTTATTAAAATATTATCCTCCAAATCCATGCGATGTGTATCTCCTCCTCCAATCTCAACCGCTCTTTTTTCGAAATATCTGAATAACGGCGTTGTTTTTCTTGTTGCCGCTATCCTAATGTTTGGATTTATTTTCTTTGCAATTCTGCAAAATTTATTTGTCATTGTTGCAATTCCACACATCCTTGAAAAAATATCTAACGCAGTTCTTTCAACATTTAAAATTTTATGTGAATTTCCTTCTAACACGAACAATGTATCTCCATCTTTAAAATTTTCTCCGTCTTTTACCGCCTGCAATACATCTATTTTAAAGGTCTCAAACAAAATTTTTAATTCATAAAAGCCTGCTGTAGTTCCATCCTTTTTTGCAATAATTTTTGCTGTTACTTTCTTCTGCGGGGTAAATTTTGTTGTTACATCTGTTCCTTCTTCAATGAGCATTTCTATAAATTTTTTCTCTAAAATTTCGGGCAGCATTCTATCAGTTATTTTAAATTTTTATCAAACTTTTATAAAATTAATAATTACACACAAAGAACATAAAAATCAAAAAATTTATAGAGAAAATGCATAAAAAAGATCAGTTGCATTTTAACGATTTTAAGAATTCTTCCAATTTGGATTCAAAGTCCTTCCATAAATTTGGCAATTTTTCGGCAAGAGATATCAATTTTTTTTATCTAACATTACTCCATATCCATGAATGAAAAAATGACGAAATGCTCTATATTCATCCAATCTCTTCAGAAACTCAAATGAAATTATTTGATGATCGGCTGATAATCTTAATAAATCCATATACCAAGATTCTAAAAAACGAATTGATATTTTCATATATTTTAGCGTTCTTTTGAGCATGTTTTTTATTTCATTGTATGTGTTTTGAATAAATGTTGCGATAGCTGCTATTTCCACAAAGTTATTTCTTTGTAGGATAATGTTTCCTTTAATGCGTCAAGAGTATAACATACCATTTTTCAGCTTCTATCTCCTGAAGCAATTCATTTACACTATCTTCATCCATTTCTTTTCAATTATTTGAGTGAACAATGACTTTTTAGATAAATCAACAATATCTGCGGGCTTGGACAACATTCTCATCAATTCTCCATAAAATTTAAAAAATATCTCTGGTTTTATTCTGTCAACTGCGAGATCAATATCATTATATTCTTCTTTATTTAACGATGAGCCAAAAAGATAAATACTATTTACTTTATATTTTTTTGCAAATCTAATAATGATATTTTTGTCTTTTTTACTTATCATTTTTATTATTCGTCAAAAATAAATTAATAAATTAAATCTTAAAACAATTAAGATTTTGTTTTAACTTAACATTTTAACCTAAACCATTTAACATTTTAACCTAAACCATTTTAACCTAAACCATTTTAACCTAAACCATTTAACATTTTAACCTAAACCATTTAACATTTTAACTTAAATCACTTACTGAAATGAATATTTCTGACTATTTTAAATTTATTGCAGAAAAGGTAGAGGAAGAATACAAAATTTCAGGTGAAGCAAAAGCAAAGAACCTTGACCCCGAAAATTTTGTTGAAGCGGTAAAAAGTAAAAATTTAGCGGAAAGGGTTGAAGCATTGGTGGGACCTAAAGGAGTTGCATCAGCAATTCAGTACGGAAAAAGCACACGGGAAATTATTGACGAAATTTTGGAAGGAGAGTATGAAGGCAAAGGCAAGAGCAAAGAACAACTGGCTGAACAGGCGATCAGGACCGGCCTGGCAATTGAAACACAAGGGGTTGTTGCCGCTCCGATAGAAGGAATAAATAAAATATCTGTTGAGAAAAATCCTGATAGTACATCCTATCTTTCTATTTATTTTGCTGGTCCGATAAGATCAGCTGGTGGGACCGCTCAGGGTCTAACTGTCTTAATAACAAATTACATTCAAAACAAACTCGGGCTTGAAGGATACCGGCCATTGGAAGAAGAGGTGGAAAGGTATGTGCACGAAGTTATACTTTATGACCGCAGATGTAAGCCGTTGCAGTATTGCCCGACGGAAGAGGAGATAAGAACAATAGTGAAAAATATTCCAGTGTGTGTAGACGGAGACCCGACAGAAGATGTTGAGGTTATGGCACACAGGGACATAAAGAGAATTCCGACAAACAATATCAGGGGAGGAGCATGCCTGGTTATAGGGGAAGGACTCGCTTTGAAAGCAAAGAAACTGGCAAAAAAGGCAGAGGGCTTTAATATTGACTGGGATTTTTTACTGTCTGTTGGAAAAAAAAAGAAAGATGTAAGTGGCGAAGACGATAAGGATTATGATGCCTTCATGTCAGAAATTGTCGGCGGAAGACCTATATTTTCATTTTCAAATACTTCTGGCGGATTTCGTTTAAGATACGGAAGGAGCAGGGCAAGCGGAATTGCGGGAAAATCAATACATCCAGCAGCGATGATTCTTCTTGACGATTTTGTTGCAACAGGAACACAGATAAAGATGGACAAACCAGGAAAAGGTGCTGTGATTACCTCCTGCGATTCTATTGAACCCCCGATAGTTAAGATGAAAAACGGAGATGTTGTCAAAGTTAAAAACATTGAAATTGCGAGAGCAATAAAGAAAGAAACAGATGAAATTTTGTTTTTGGGAGATATTCTCATAACATTCGGTGATTTTTTACAGACAAACACAGCTTTGCTGCCATCCGGCTATGTTGAAGAATGGTATCAGAAGGATTTAAAGAAGGCAGGAATTGAAAAATGCCTTGCTGAAATATCTGCAATGAGTGCAGCAGAGGCAGTTGAAATTTCTCTGAAACACAACATTCCTTTACATCCTGCTTACTTATTATTCTGGGATGACTTGGATTTTGAAAGTCATCGTTTGCTGATAAATTTTCTGGGAAACGGAAATTTAAAGGAAGAAAAATTTTGTGTTCCTTATGATAAAGAAAAAAATGCGAAGGAAAAAAGGACTTTGGAAATTCTCGGAAATGAACATGCCGTGAAAAACGGATTTATTGTTATAAAGGATTATGTTTCTTTGCTTTTTCCGCTTGGGATGCTTGAATACTTGGATAAGAAATTTAAATTTAAGACAAATCCTGTTAATGAGGAACAAAATTATGATGCAGGTCTTCCCTGTGTAAATAAAATTTCAAAGGTAAAGATAATGAAAAAAGCAGGCACCTATATTGGAACAAGGATGGGCAGACCCGAGAAAGCAAAGGAAAGAAAAATGCAGCCGGCTGTTCATTGTTTATTTCCGATAGGTAAAAACGGAGGGAGGTTACAACTGATAAACGAAGCGATAAAGAGCAATTATATAAACATTGAAATTTTTGACGGAGTGCAGGTAAGAAAAGAGGATATTAATGTTAAAGAGATATGGGATAAGGCATTGAAAAACCTTAACCTACCTGCGCCGAATGTAAGATGTGTTGAGGGCTTAATCTCCGCTGAAAAAATTCCTGAAAAAATAGAAAAAGGTATTTTAAGAGCAAAGAACGATGTATTTATATTTAAGGACGGAACAATAAGATATGATATGACAGATGTTCCGATGACCCATTTTAAACCGAAAGAAATTTTTACCTCTGTTGAAAGATTGAAGGCGCTTGGATATGACAGGGACTATAAAAATAATCCCCTTATCAGCGATGAGCAGATTTTAGAGTTAAAATGTCAGGATATCATAGTTCCGAAGGAAAGCACAGACTATCTTATCAGGGTAACAAAATTTGTTGATGATGAATTATCCCTTTACTATAAAATGCAGCCCTATTACAACATACAAAAAACAGAGGACCTGATTGGCACAATCGTCGTTGGACTTGCCCCGCACACATCCGCAGGTATAATCGGAAGAATTATCGGATTTTGTGATGCAATGTGCTGTTTTGCTCATCCTCTTTGGCATACTGCAAAGAGAAGAAACACGGACGGTGACGAGGATGCGATAATGTTGCTGATGGATACTCTGTTAAATTTCTCCAAAAAATTTTTACCTGCATCAAGAGGCGGAAGAATGGATGCCCCTCTTGTAGTTACAATGACACTGGATGCGAACGAGGTTGATGACGAATCACACAAGGTTGAAGTTGTTGAATCATATCCCGATGATTTTTACGAATACACACTTAAATCAGTAAATCCGTCCGATGTGAAGGTGAAAAACATTGGAGACCTGTTAAGCACAAATCCATATGAAAATTTAAACTGGACACATGATAACGGAAATTTAAGCGACGGCGTTAAGCGGACAAAATATGTATTGCTAAAAGACATGAGCAATAAGGTAGATGCACAATTGGGTCTGGCGGAAAAAATAAGGGCGGTTGATGAAAAAGTTGTTGCGGAAATTCTGGTAAATTCTCACTTTTTGAGGGACATTCAGGGAAATTTACGATCGTTTGGCTCGCAAACCGTGAGATGCGGGAAATGTAATACAATATACAGAAGAATTCCGTTAATTGGAAAATGCCCGAATTGCGGGGAAAAGTTAATCCTGACAATTAATGAGGGCGGAATCAGGAAGTATTTGAAAATTTCAATAGACATATCAGAGAAATATAAACTTAAAAATTATATACTGCAGCGACTTTCAATTTTGAATGAAAATATTGATTCAATGTTTGTAGAAGCGAAAAAACAGAAAAATTTAAGTCAGTTCTGGTAAGAAAAAATGTTAAATCTACTCTGCCTTCGCGCTTTTAATCATTATCATCTTATAAACATTTTTAAATTATTTAAGTCCTTACAAATATTTTTACCAAATAAAATTAGAAGTCAAAGAAATTTTATTTCATTCAAAAATATGGACAAATCTGTCCGGGTAATTAGAAAATCGCTTTATATAGTGTATGCCTGCCTATTTTAAACCAACATCCATCATCGGGTTTTAAAATTCTTTTTCCCAAAACTTCCACTGTATGTTTCCTGCCATCCAATTCGAAACATTGATAGAAATTTTTCTGTTTTAACAATTCAATATTTGAACTTATCCTTTATGCTTATAGTTTTTGCATTTAAATTTCCTTTAATTTTTTGATTTCCAATCCGAACTTTTTTGCGTAATCTTTAACATTCTGTTTATAAAAATGTTCATCCTCGGACAAGAGAATGCCTGAACCGGAAATTATAGTGATTGCTAAATGAACTGTGTCTGCTACATATATATTAAGTTCATATTCAATGTTTTTGGCAAGCGAAAGAACACACAGAACCGAAAATCTTTGAACTGCATTTATATTAAAAGGCAAAGAAAACCGACCAATTTTATTGGTCGGATGAATTTGCCTGCATGTTTAAAACAGGAACTCGCAAGTCCTGTATCTTCCTGCCAGAGGATTGGTTCCCATCGGGATTGTTACAAGTCATTTCCATATCATCTACACTGAGAGTTTCATCTCTGTTTAAAGCAGAATTTGTATTGCTGCGGACTTGGGAAGCATCCGCAGGTGCGTTTTTAAAATCAGTAGATTTTAAAATATACTAAAACCTTTGATTTCAATCTTTAAAAATTTACGAAATTTTAAAATACTGAAACATTCGGTTTCAATCTTTAAAAAATCTGTGGGATTTTTTAAATACTAAAAATCTTTGAGATTTTAAAATACATGACTACCAGCTATTTTCAAAATATGGTTAAAATACATAAATGTTTATTTGTTTTACCTATTGTCATATATGGTTAAAACAAAGTATTTGTTTCAATTGGTTTAAATATTTAATTTGGTCAAAATTTAATTTAACCGATAGTCATGAAATACTGAAACCGTTGGTTTCAATCTTTAAAAAATCATGGTATTTTTTAAATACTGAAAACTGCAAGTTTTCAATCTTTAAAAATTTACAAAATTTTTAAATGAGAGCGAAGCGAACTTATCTTTAACTTTCCTTGTAACTGGTGCTTTGTTTAAGCCACATAATCAACCAGTTGCCCTTATCTCTCACGAAACAAGCCCATCAATTCATTGGTTGGTGATTGGCATTTATGTTTTCCATTTCTATTGCAGACATTATAAATTAATTATTGATAAGTTAAATATATAATAAAATTTCCGTTCTGTTGTTCCGTAGTCATAAAACCCGATTATTCCTCCGTAAATCCCGTAGCCCGGATAAAATATTCCTGCCTCTTTGCGATGTCTGAAATTTTTTCGTAAATTTTCATTAAACATTTCGCTCTGAAAGAAATTTCATCCACTTTCCACTTAATCACGCCCCAAATTTCTTTCCCCTTCTGCTTAAATCCATTAAAATATTGAGCAAATCGGTTCCTTTGATAACCCCAAGCCCTCCTTTTGCACATTCCCTTTCGCTGAATTTACAGATTTCATCTGTTCTAACATCTCCGAGAATTGCTATGGGAACAGTATCTCCGCTGTGCTCTTTCACAGTTACAGATGTAGTATGGTCTGCTGTTAAAGCAATCGTTGTATTTAAATTATTTTCACTGACCGAAAGAAGCAGTTTTCCTAACACTTTGTCAATTCTTTCAATCATTTCTACCTTTCCCTCAAAATCGCCGTCATGAGAAATTTCATCAGTGCCTTTGATATTAATGAGAATAAAGTCGTGCCTGTTTTCTTTTAGTTCTTTTATGCATGCATCTATTTTTCCTTCAATGTTTGAATCAGCATGACCTGTTGCACTGCTAACATCAATGATATTTAGTCCAACTGATCTGCCTACTCCTTTAACCAATGTTACTCCAGCAATACACGCTCCATTTAGTCCATACTTTTCATTAAATTTTGGAATTTCTCCTGTCTTTCCAGCCCCCCTCGCGAGTATAATGTTTGCAGGAAGCATTCCTTTATTTATTCTTTCGCTTTGAATTTCGCTGCGGTTTAAAATTTCATAGCACCTTTCGGTAAATTTATTCAAAATCTGTGCGGTTCTTTTTGCTGCATCTGAATCATCTAACGGTCTGACTTCTTTTATCTCACCTTCGCTGTGCGGGTCGCTGTCAGAAATTTTTTCGGATAAATTTTTGCCCCTTAAAACAAGAACTCCTCTGTGTCCCGAAGATGCTTTGAAAACAACATCCGCATCATCAGTCCGAAAATTTAACAGCTTTCCAAGTTCTTTCATTCCGAATTCGCCCCTTCCTGCCCTTCTGTCAGTTATAAAAATTTTGTTGTTTTTCTTTTCAGCAGTGGCAAAATTACACCTGAAAGCAATGTCATCCTTGCCTAAATTTAATCCGGCACCCAATGCCTCAAAGGGACCTCTTCCTGTGTAATATTCATAAGGGTTATAACCGAGCAATGCCAAATGAGCTGTATTGCTTCCCGGTGGAATTCCGTAGCCAATCGGATTCATAATTCCGCAGATTCCATCTCTTGCTATTTTGTCCATGTTTGGCTTGCTTGCTACTTCAAGAGGGGTTTTGTTGTTATGTTCTCTGTCGGGCCTGTCTGCCATCCCGTCACAAATTATCAATACAATTTTTGTTTGCTGCATTTTATTAGACATATTGCAAAATAACTTCTTTACATTATAATTTTATTCATTTTTGGTATTTGTTTATCTATATTCATTTTACTGACTTTTTGCAGTAAAATGACTATACTCGTAAATTTGATAACGGTACAAAAAGTTAGCAAATTTACTATAATTTAATAACCAACAAATAATTATGATTAAATTTAAATATGCTTTTTAGAAATATAAAATTTTTAAATTTCTGCCTGATGTTGCAGGATGTTTAAATTTCCTGAATCTCCTGATTTAAATTTCTCTTCATCCTATTGTTCATTTTCTTTTTGTCTTCCTTCATCGTTTCATAACTCAAAAACGCAATCAAAAGCCCAGCAGTTACTGATAAAAGCAAAAGCAGATAAACCGGAAGTAGTTTGTAGTTCAAAAATAATGCATAATAAATAAGCACCATTCCAAGAATTGAAATTGCAGCAACATATAAAATTTCTTTTTTTGTCAGGGAAATTTTCCCGCTGTCATCTACATCTAAGGTATCTTTAACATTCCCTTCATTTGCCATTTCAGCTTCATCTTCTGCATACTCTTTATATCTTTCAGGTATAAATTTCTTTTCCAACAGGATGGCAATAATTAAGAGCAATATTACGATTATTAAGAATAAATTTAGGTCTATGTATCGTTCAGCCTGCGGAAAGTAAATTTTTATAAATAAAAATCCGATAAATAAAATTAACAGATACCTTGCACTATCTCCTATTACTTCGGTAATGTTTTTTGCTATTGGCATTTTGATTTATCTTTATTTATCTTTATGTAAATTTTGTTTTTGGTTATTAATAATTTTGTTTTTGGTTATTAATAATAATTTCATTGCAGAGGTTATAAAATTTTGTATAAAATTACTTTTCCACCAATAACTTTATCTAAATTTTTCCACTGGAAAGACCAATGGCACAGATTACAGTTTTTGCAAATTCCTGATTTTGTACTTATTCAAACTCAATCGTTGCAGGCGGTTTGCTTGTTAAATCATACAAAACTCGTGTAACATGAGGAATTTCTGCTGTTATTCTGCTTGCTATTCTTTGCAAAATTTCCCATTTGATATTCTTTGCGTTTGCAGTCATCGCATCCTTGGATTCAACAATTCTTACCGCAATCATGTACCCATAATCCCTTTTATCTCTTTTCACTCCGGTTGCCTTTCCTTCAAGCAGAACAGCAAATGCCTGCCAGACCTTTAAATTTGAATATGAAATTTCTTCCCTGACAATTGCATCTGCTTCTCTGACAATTTCTACTTTTTCTTTTGTTACTTCTTCCAAAACCCTTATCGCCAGTCCTGGTCCGGGAAACGGCATTCTTTCGGAAATTTCTTCGGAAAGTCCAAGAACCCTCGCAACTTTCCGAACCTCTTCTTTGTATAAGTCTCTTAATGGCTCGTAAAGTTCAAGCGTCATTCCGGATGGCAGGGCAACATTGTGATGGCTTTTTATATTTCCTTTTGTTTCAATCCAGTCAGGAGCAATTGTTCCCTGAACCAGAAATTTTGCCTTATATTTTTCAGCGTATTCGTTAAAAATTTCAATATAGATTTTTCCGATAATTTTTCTCTTTTCTTCTGGATCCGTAATTCCCTTTAATGCATCAAAAAATCGTTCCTGCGCATCGGCAAATTCAAAATTTACCTTTGTTTCAAAAATTTCCTTTATTCTTTCCGGCTCGTTTTTACGCATAAAGCCTGTATCAACAAACACACAAACCAGATTTTTCCCGATTGCTTTTCCGACGAGCATAGCACATGTTGAGGAATCAACGCCTCCTGATAATGCAATTATTGTCTTTCCAACGACAGTTTCTTTTGCTTCCTCAACGGCATTTTTGATAAATTTTTCCGCATCAAACATTTTAAATTTATTTAAATACATAGGATGTAAATTTGGTGATCGTCCCTTTAAATTGATATGGTTGAGTGCCAAATAGACGTAGGCCATTAATTTAATTAGACTGCTATAATAACCTACCTACAAAGTAGATCGTATTCTTGGGTAATAATCTGTGTATAAGTGGTGGCTACATCTATATAAATCTTATGGAGCTTTTTTAAAAGCTACTGCTGTACTCAGACTATAGTGAAAATTTCAACCTTTGATTATTTATTTTGAACATCAACATTACATATTATGATTTAAAGAATAAATATATGGACAAAAACAATATTATCAAAAGATGTCAAAATGACTATAATGAGCCACCTCTTTTATATTAAATTTTTCATAAACAAATTTAAAATACAAATATAAATTTAAAACAAAAAATTTTAAGTTATAAATTTTTTAATCAAAAAT
>MNZY01000005.1 GCA_001873845.1 Candidatus Altarchaeum sp. CG2_30_32_3053
TGAAAATTAAAATATAAATACTTTATTGCTAAATTTTCAAAAATCGTTAAAAAATCGGGTGCTCATCCCTTTAAGTTGGGATAATTAATTTGTGATATATTTTTTAAAAATCTGCTTAAAAATTAAAATTGGATATTATAAATTTAATTTTAAACATTATAGGACATACACAAAACAAATATGAATTCTTGACTTTTTATGTTCATTTACAAAATAATCTAAGTAAGTCCTATAACTTATAAAAATATTAGTAAAAAAACAAATATATAATTATCCCAATTTTAGTGGGGCAGCACCTATTTTTTGATTGTGGAAAAGATGGGTTAAATATTTCATAAATAATATCTCATAAGTATCTCATAAATAATATCTATAAACATCTCATAAATACTTCATAAACAACACCACATAAATACCTTGTAAATATCACATTAAATACCACATAAACACCACATAAACACCACATAAACACCACATAAACACCACATAAACACCACATTAAATACCACATAAATACCACATAAACACCACATAAACACCACATTAAATACCACATAAACACCACATAAACACCACATTAAATACCACATAAACACCACATTAAATACCACATAAACCCCTCATAAATATTACCTTTAAAAAATGAAAGGAAAGATTATAAGTGTTGTGCAAAATTCTGTTGTAATAAAGGCAGATGTCCGAACGGATATAAAAGGAGGAATAATGTATGGAATGGATTCAAAAGGATGGTTGGATGCTGACAGTTCCGTAAAATTTAACCCGAACAAGCTTCTGAATTACGAAATTTTATCTGATGATAAAGTTCTCGGAAAAATTTCAAATGTAATCGGAAAGGTAAATGATTTCTTTCTAGTATGTGATTTATATGACAAAGGTATTACTTTGGACATGATGGGAGAAGATGTTGAAATTTTAAAACGAACCCATAATAAAAAAAAGCAGCACATACGGCATAAAAATTATAAATACGAAAAAAGAACTTCGGAAGATAACCTGAACCGGAGAGAAGAAAAAAATGTGAAATATAAAAAGACAACATGGCAAAAACAAACAGCGAAAAGATAAAAAAAGCAGGTAATTGCAAAGATAAAAACAAAGTAGGACTTAACAATAATGAACATAATGAATCCGGGAAACAAATTACTGAAGAATTAAAAGATACTGAAGAATTAAAAGAATTAAAAGAATTAAAAGAATTAGAAAAATGTGAATTAGAAAAAGATGGTGATTTAAAGAACAGTGATGATAAAAAAGGCAATACAAATTATGTGTACAAATATATCTGTCCGAACTGTAATTCTTCTGTTGTTGTCACTGATAAGAAGCATGGCGAAATCAGATGTGATAACTGCGGTATAATATTAGAAGAACAAATTATTTCATCAGAAAAAGAGTGGAGGGTGTTTAATGATGAAACCTCCGGGGTTGTCCGATCCGGCGGTTCAGTGAAGAACTCACAATGGGATAAAGGACTCACAACCAGGGTCGGAACAGGATACACGGATGCTTATGGCGCTCCAATATCTGCAAAGGCAAAAATCAAATATGCACGACTGAGAAAACTCCAAAACAGAATCAAATTATTAAATACAAAAGACAGAAATTTTGTCCTTGTATCATCAAAGGTTGACAGGATTTTAAGTACCCTTGATGTTGGAAACAAGATAGAATACATGAAAAACGAATGTGCATATATTTATAAAAAAGCAATGGAAAAAGGACTTGCAAAAAGAAAAAATCATCAAGGTATAGCAGCAGCAATAGTTTATATTTTATGCAAGATAGATAAAATTCCGTTTCAGTTTCTTGATATATGTAAAGCAGCAGATGTTGCAAGGCAGTTGGTGTGGAAATATATAAGGGTCCTGCAACCAGTAATTGAGGAATTGCATTCTGAGAGGATAAATGCTGCCCTTAACAAGGAATGCCAAAATAACACAGATATAAAGAACAGTATAAGGAGTATTCCCAAAGATTATCTGAATAAATTTGCAGACAGATGGAATCTTCCACCAGTTATTGAAGAAAGAGCAAAAGAAATTTTAAAATCAATCGGCAAAAATGGTGTTTTGAGCGGAAGATCGCCAGCAGGATTTGCCGCCGCTGCACTTTACATTGCCGCAAGAGAAAAAAATATATATCTTAAACTTTCCTTAGTCCATGAGGTAAAATATCTGACATTAATGAATAAAATAAAATTGCTGGAAAAAATAGTATAGAAATTTAATTAAAATTTTTGATTCCTATGAGCTTGTCCAACTGTAGCGTTATTTCTTTTTGATAATATTTGGTGATTCATTATAAATTAATGTTTTTTAAAGATATTTTAATACTTTTTAAAATATATTTTATCAACTTTTTAGGCATAGAAAGTAATTATTATATAT
>MNZY01000014.1 GCA_001873845.1 Candidatus Altarchaeum sp. CG2_30_32_3053
AAGTGAATTGATGATCTTGTTCTCGTCAAATTTCTCTGTTTTGTCGCTTTTCCTGACTAAAATTGGTTGCATCATTCTGACCAGATTTATAAAAAATTAAATTAAAAATTAAATTAAAAATTTTAGAAAATGATTATAAAAAATTAGAAATAAAAGAAAATAAAAGAAAAATAAAAGAAAAATAACAAAAAATAAAACAGAAAAATTTAAATTTCGGCAACAACATTAGTTCCTTCGGTCCTCTTTATCCTGCTATCAGGTACTTTGTTTTTTGCATTTTCCAGAATTTCTTCAATTATGCCAGAATTCAGATAAATTTCATCACCTATTTTTGAGTAAATCAATACCTCATCATTAAGTTCTTCAGACCTTTTTCTTTGCTGTCCGGCGATAAATTCCAGTTTTTTTAAGTCCTTCTCTATTTTCTCCATTTCATAGTCCCTCTTTAAGTTGTATGCAATCAGATTTTTAAATATCCCTGAAATTTCGCCTTCTTTATCGCCCAAAAAATTAATTCCGCTTTCATACGGATTGCCCTGTGCCGCATTTATATTCTCTTTTACTTCATTAAAGTACGCTCCAAAAAACAGCATCACTGCTTTTTCACTGAGCGTATTTTCGGGAAATTTATAAATTTCTCCATGCTTTACTGCCCTGCCTTTCCATTCTCTCTTAATCAGTGCGTCTATTATTTTATTCTCATTATCGCATAATACAACATTCCCTTTGCCAAAAAATTCAAGATAAAGTATGTGATTGGCGGTTTTTACTGATAAAATTTTATCGTTGTTGCATTGCAGGACATCTGTTATAAATTTATCCTCAAGGTGCTTTCTCAAAACCATCGTAAATGTTGATGGAACATGAGGATTTTCAACGATGTCGTTTTCATAACATGCAATGGCATTATCTGTGATTATCAGAAATTTCTTCTGATTTTTATAAACCATAAATTTAACAACATAGCCATCTTCTCTTTTAATAAAATAAATTTTCTCAATTCTGCCATTCAAAATTTCTTTTTTAATTTTCCTGCCCACAATGTAAAAGTCAAATCCGCAGGTTTTTCTGAAAGGTTCCATTTTTCATCATTTATAAAGTATGATTATAGTTAAAAAGTTATCTTTTTACACCCATAATTATTAATACTTTTTATAATTTATAATTAAAAAAAGGTGTAAAAAGTTAGCAAAATGAATATAAGTTATTTTGTTACAATCCATAAGTATTTAATATAGATTTCTCTATCAACCTGTTGCCAAGATATTTTTCATATTGAACAACTATTCTCCTTTTTTTATCCACCCATACCATATAAAATAAATCATTACAAAGAATATTCTCTTTATCACATATATGTTCCTTTATAATTTTAACTTTATAGCAACTTATGTTACTTATATTTTCTTCACCTATGACATTATAAGTTGTTTTGAGTGTGATATTTTTTTCAATATCTTTCACCTTTATTCCAAACACCTCCTTTTGATATTTATAATCAATTACATCCTCAACAATTCCTTTAAATTCCCGATTTAAAGCCAACATATATAAGGCAAACGGCATACCTCCAAACATATCTCCACATGATGTACTATTATCACAAATTGTTCTATCAAAGGTAGAATTATCTATATTCACAGTATAATTTATAAGTTTTGATCCAAACATTTCTTGTTGAGGGTCAATACCTGATATATACTGAAAATTAATTGTAATTGTATAACATGTGATTGTATTAGAATGTTTAACTTCTTTGATGATATATGTTTCATTCAATGTTAATGACTCTGTTGGTAATGGATCTGTCGATTCCACCACTATAAAATTTTCACGAAAACTTGGAGATAGAAATGGAAATATTTTTGAAAATATAGTTCTTTTATAAGTAAAATTATCTCCTCTATTCAATCCTACTTTTACATTAGGATTAACAATTGTACAATTTTCAAACACAAAATGTGATGATCTACTGATTTTAAGGGGGTTGAAAATATTTAACGATGAAGTATTAACAGAGTTATTTTTTTGTGGTTCTTCAATACATCCACTTAACAAAATTACCCCGACAATTACAATTGCTGCCAAAATTCCTATTCCCATTACAATTAAAATTTTTTTGTCCATATTATTTTTTGTTTTTGTTTCCATAATAAAGGTTGAGTGCCAAATAGAGGTAGGCCATTGGTTTAATTAGACTGCTATAATAACCTACCTACAAAGTAGATCGTATTCTTGTGTAATAATCTGTGTATAAGTGGTGGC
>MNZY01000131.1 GCA_001873845.1 Candidatus Altarchaeum sp. CG2_30_32_3053
TTGACTTTTTATGTTCATTTACAAAATAATCTAAGTAAGTCCTATAACTTGTAAAAATATTAGTAAAAAAAACAAATATATAATTATCCCAATTTTAGTAGGGCAGCATCCAAAAATTTTGTAAATATCCGAACGATAGTGAGGTGGTTTTCAAATTCGCAGAGAATTTGAAAAGACACGAACGAAGTGAGCGTATTTTCAAAACGCAAAGTTTTGAAAAGATACTGAAACCTTTGGTTTCAATCTTTAAAAAATCTGTGGGATTTTAAAATACTAAAACCGTTGGTTTCAATCTTTAAAAATCTGTGGGATTTTTTAAATACTAAAATCTTTGGTTTCAATCTTTAAAAATTTACGGAATTTTTAAATGAGAGTGAAACGAACTTATTTTAAAACTTGTTTGAAAATACACGAACAATAGTGATCGTAACTTATTTTAAAATTTATTTTGAATACTGAAACCTTTGGTTTCAATCTTTAAAAAATCTTGGAATTTTTTGAATACTGAAACCTGCAAGTTTTCAATCTTTAAAAATCTACGAGATTTTTGAATACTGAAAATCTGTAATATTTTCAATCTTACAAAAATGAGTTGCATTTTTGTAAATACACAAACGAAGTGAGCACAAAATTTCAAAAAAAATACGAAAAATCAAAAATTTACCCATAATTTTTTGGGATGCTGAATAGTTACTTAAATTTTACTTTTCTTTATTTTCTCTGTCTTCTTTACTCATTCCCCTGCCAACAAACCCCCCAAGACGGTTCTTTATCCCCTTGAGCAGTTTGTTCTGCATGTCTTCGTCAAAATTTCCCTTTGAGACCAAAATTTTCATGAGATAATCAGTAATTTCACCAACCTTATTTTTGATGTTTGCCTTATCTGTTTTCACAACAACATCCAGTTCATCAATGTATTCTTCAAAATTTTTCAATTCTTCCACCGATATACCTTCGTTAAGTCCGAGTTCGGGTTGAGAATATCCCTGAAAGAAATGACTTAATATTATTTGTTCGCCTTTTTCGCTTTTTTCTCCTCCTTTATCCTTGATTTTTATTTTGTTCTGAAATTTATTAACAAAGTATTCCCAGCGGAGTTTATATATATGTTCTCTGTCTCTCTGATTCAGCGATTTTAAAACAACTCCGTCAAAGTGCGGGTCAATTTCAGCCATCTTTTCAACGAGTAAATTTCCATCGTTGTATATCCCCACCTGCGGAATTACAGACAAATCCATCTTTTTTAGTTCGTTTAAAAAATCGTTATCATACCACTTTCCGAGTTTGTCATTTTCACTTATGTCAAATACATCAAAAATAAAGTATCCTATATTCCCAAAACCCCAGTTTTTTTCATTAAATTCATAGTTTGTTGCATTCAAACTTTTCTTTCCAACCACCTCCATACATAAAACAGTATTGGGATATTTTAAAAAGAAATTCATAAATTGTTTGCTGTATGATTCCCTCAAAATAGCCGTTGTCTGGGCGCATATAAATCCACCCCTCTGTAAAGCAACAAAATTATTAAGGGACTTTAGATAGAACAATCGCACATTATATCCATCAACCTTATATTCGGCAATAAATTTCTCATTAAGTACAGGAATATCACGAACAATTTCAGGCGCTTCAAGTTTAGGATAAGACGGAACCATTATTTCTCTATCTCCATCTACAATCAATACAGTTCCGGATTTTGTCAGAATATAACTTTCAAGCCCGTCTAAATCTGCCGAATAAAATTTTCCGCTTTTTCCCATTCCCATAACCACATTTTTTTCAACAAAGGGATAAATTTTTTTTAATTCCTCAATGTTGTGTGTTGGAACCATTTCAAATTTCTTATGTATTTTGATTTTTTATTATTGTAACTATTCAGAGGTGATTTTCAAAATGTTCCGAACATTTTGTAAATCTCCGAACGATAGTGAGGTGATTTTCAAAACGCAGATTTTTGAAAATATACTGAAAATCTTTGAGATTTTCAATCTTTAAAAATCTTTGAGATTTTTAAATACTGAAACATTCGGTTTCAATCTTTAAAAAATCTTGGGATTTTTTAAATACTAAAAATCTACAAGATTTTCAATCTTTAAAAATTTACGGAATTTTTAAATGAGAGCGAAGCGAACTTATTTTAA
>MNZY01000201.1:0-4462 GCA_001873845.1 Candidatus Altarchaeum sp. CG2_30_32_3053
TTGAAGGGAACTACAATAGAGATGAGAGTGACATTGAGAGGCGTAGAAGCATTGCATGATGGAAAACTAATTAAAAGATGGAAATATTGGAAACATGTTCTAAATATTGCTGTTGATTATAGCCTTGAAAAACACTTGTTATAGTACAGTATTTTAAATTTATTTATGAAAAATTTAATGTAAAAGAGGCGGCTCATCAGTCTAAGTACAGCGGTAGCTTTTAAAAAAGCTCCATAAAATTTATATAGATGTGGCCACCACTTATACACAGATTATTACACAAGAATACGATTTACTTTGTAGGTAGGTTATTATAGCAGTCTAATAATAATGCTACAACAAAATTTTAAATAATCCAAGAAAATGAAATCTGATACAAAAATTACAGAAAATGAAAAAAAGGAAAAAACAGAAACCACCGCAGAAAATGAAAAAAAAAAAGAAATACTCAGCAATGAACTGAAGCTTGAAGGGAACTACAATAGAGATGAGAGTGACATTGAGAGGCGTAGAAGCATTGCATGATGGAAAACTAATTAAAAGATGGAAATATTGGAAACATGTTCTAAATATTGCTGTTGATTATAGCCTTGAAAAACACTTGTTATAGTACAGTATTTTAAATTTATTTATGAAAAATTTAATGTAAAAGAGGCGGCTCATCAGTCTAAGTACAGCGGTAGCTTTTAAAAAAGCTCCATAAAATTTATATAGATGTGGCCACCACTTATACACAGATTATTACACAAGAATACGATTTACTTTGTAGGTAGGTTATTATAGCAGTCTAATAATAATGCTACAACAAAATTTTAAATAATCCAAGAAAATGAAATCTGATACAAAAATTACAGAAAATGAAAAAAAGGAAAAAACAGAAACCACCGCAGAAAATGAAAAAAAAAAAGAAATACTCAGCAATGAACTGAAGCATATAGATATGAAAAAATTTAATGTAAAAGAGGCGGCTCATCAGTCTAAGTACAGCGGTAGCTTTTAAAAAAGCTCCATAAAATTTATATAGATGTGGCCACCACTTATACACAGATTATTACACAAGAATACGATTTACTTTGTAGGTAGGTTATTATAGCAGTCTAATAATAATGCTACAACAAAATTTTAAATAATCCAAGAAAATGAAATCTGATACAAAAATTACAGAAAATGAAAAAAAGGAAAAAACAGAAACCACCGCAGAAAATGAAAAAAAAAAAGAAATACTCAGCAATGAACTGAAGCATATAGATATGAAAAAATTTAATGTTGTGCCACTCATTGAGGAATTTGAAAATACAGCATTTCAGGCGAGAAATTTAGCGACGGCTGCAAAAATTTATGAAAAGATGCTTGTTGATAAGAAATGTTCAGTTATACTTTGTCTGGCTGGCTCACTTTTCAGTGCCGGCTTAAAAGAGGTAGTTTATGATTTGGTTAAATTTAATATGGTTGATGCCATTGTCTCTACCGGAGCAATTATCGTGGATCAGGACTTCTTTGAGGCACTCGGTTTTAAACACTATGTAGGGACACTTTTAACTGATGACAAAATATTAAGGAAACACAGCATTGACAGAATTTATGATACCTATATTGACGAAGAAGAATTACGGATCTGCGATGAGACAATTGGAAAGATTGCCGACGAATTAGAACCAAAGCCATATTCTTCCAGAGAGTTTATAATTGAAATGGGAAATTTTTTGGATAAATTTAAACAACAATATCCTGCTGCTGAAAATTCTGTTGTATTGGAATGTTATAAAAAAGGCGTCCCAATATTCGTACCTGCTTTCTCTGATTGCAGCGCGGGATTCGGGTTAATTGAGCATCAGTTTAAGCGCGAAGGCAGGGAAAAGGTGACTATTGACAGTGCAAAGGACTTTCTTGAATTAACAAAAATCAAACTTGATGCAAATGAAACTGGCTTAGTTATGATTGGAGGAGGTGTTCCGAAAAATTTTGCACAGGATATTACTGTTGCAGCGGATGTATTAAGTAAATTTGTCAACAAAGAAGCGAAGATGCATAAATATGCGGTTCAGATAACTGTTGCAGATGAAAGGGATGGAGGATTGTCCGGTTCAACATTAAAGGAGGCACATTCATGGGGGAAGGTTGATAATAGATGGACGCAGATGGTTTATTCGGAAGCAACGATAGCACTTCCTTTACTTGCAAGTTATGTTTATCATAAAGGAGCATGGAAAAACAGAAAACCGAAGAATTACAATAAATTTTTATCTGAATGAAATTTATAAAATTTCTATCGTTATAATTGTTGGTGGAAATTTTGGATAACAGAGGACGAATATGACCTTTATGTCGGACTTATTCCGTGAATCGTGCAAATTTAATTTCTAAATTCTAATCCTCTCATAAATATTAAAAATGAGAGGAATTAACAAATCTGTAGTTTATAATTATCTGAAAAAATGCCATGTGGAAATAGGGGGTTATAGTGAAACCAATATTGTAAAGTTAGCCAACCAATTAATTTCTATAAATTTATGTTCCTTTTTATTTGGCACACAACTATAAAAAAGGCAGAAATTTTATCAATAATAATTTGATAAAATTTAAATGTATAATTATTAATAATTTGATAATTGTTAAAAATTGATAATTGTTAAAAATCTCGTATAATAAGCTGTAGTAGAAACAAACTCGGATAAATTTATTTTACCTTCATTTATCTTTATTCATTTCTACATTTAACAATTTAATTAATAAAATAATTAATAAAACCAAAAATTTAAAAAACAGATAAATTTACAATAAATTAAATAAAATCAGTAAAAGTAAAATGAAAAATAAAATAAATAATCAGAGAGAACATAAGGTATTTGTATTTTTTGTGGCTTTATCTTTAGGTATGTTGCTGTTGATTGGCACAAGTGTCCATGCAAGTTATTGCAAGGAACAGGAAGCTTTGGGCAAATCATGTATTATTACGTCTCCTATAAAATATCCTTTAAATATAACATTTTTGGAATGTGTCGTTGATGAAAATTGTATTGTCTATGTAACTGGAAATAACAAAAATATAAAAAACGTCAGTGTTGTCGTCAGCGGAGCAGTAAATGCACGAGGATATACCGATGATGCGGGAAAATTTAAATTTTCTCCCGACAAAGCAGGAAACATAAAAATAAAGGCCGAAAAGGAAGATTACTATAAAGCAGAAGTAAATTTTTCCATAAAGAAGAGCAGCAATGTTGAAATAAATATTCCGGATAATATAGAAACAAACAGAGAGATTAATATAAATGTAAAGAATTCAAAAGGAAAAGGCATAAAGACAAACATATCAATAGTCACACCAGACGGAAAAATAATCAGTGCGGAAACAGATAAATATGGAAATGCAAAATTTACCCCCGAAACACCCGGAAAACATAAAATAGTTGTTGATGACGAGAATTATAAAGGCGAAAAGGAATTTGCCGTTTATGGAAAATTAAATATTCTCTGTCCAAAGACAGTTAAATTTATGGATAAATTTACCGTTGATGTCGTTGATGAAAACAACAACACCGTTGATGTCCGGATTAAAATTTTGGAGTTAAATAAAGAAATAAAAAACAGAGAAGAAGTTGTTGCGGATAAGTGCGGAAATTTAAATCTGGTTGCAGAAAAAGAATATTATGAAATGGCATCAAAGACGATATCTGTGGAAAATAAGAAATTAAACCTGACCGGAAATACCCGATTAGATGCAAAAAAAGATTACATATATTTTGTAAGGGATGAAGATGGAAATCCTGTTAATGGCGTTAAAATTTTAATTAACGGAACTTATGCGGGAACAACAGATGTCAATGTAAGTGCAGTGATAAAGGCGGAAAATGTAGGAAAATATGTTTTGTCGGCAAAAAAAGAATGTTATGATGGCTCATCGCTGTCAGTTGAAGTAACGGAATTTTCGCTGCTGTCGTTATGGCCGTGGCTGCTGCTTTTATTATTGCTTCTCTTGCTTTTGCTGTTTTTCCTCTTGAGAAGGTATAAGAAAAGCAAAGAGGGCGAAGGCACTCCCGTAGTAGTGATGACCCCTTTTGGAATGATAACAAAATCAGTAAAAATAATAAAAAAAGAGGGGCTGGAAATTTTAGGTGCCTCACACGAACAAAGGATATATGTTTACCTTATTGCAGAAAAAGATATGAAAAACTGTAAACTTGCTGATGACATTACTACAAGTTTTGATATAAATGTAATGACATTGGGAGTTGAAAGGAGTGAAAACAAACTGACATTAAATCTCGGCAATATAAATAAAGGCGATGTGCGGATATTAAATTACATCGTAAATGGAATTTGCGAAATAGAAAACGCAAAAATTGTTTATGACGGTGGGGAGATAAATATTCCGACAAGGTATGTGTAAATAATAATTTTAAATTTAAAAATTAAAAGTGTTTCAGATTCAGACAAACCCGTTGGGGTGTTTTGCAGTCAGAGA
>MNZY01000201.1:4474-6575 GCA_001873845.1 Candidatus Altarchaeum sp. CG2_30_32_3053
TTAAAAGTGTTTCAGATTCAGACAAACCCGTTGGGGTGTTTTGCAGTCAGAGACGGAAAAATAATATCTCATCATTTATTTATTTCAAGGACAAGCTCAGAAATTGCAAAAGACCTTATTTATGCGAGAAAAAATTTACTTCCAGAAGAGCGTAAAATAGTAGGAGAATTAAGTAAATCCAAAACCGGCTGTGAAATCGGTCTAAAAAACTGTGAGAGGGCAAAGCATGACGAGCAGGACAAAACAAAATTTGAAAATGTCTGTTTTGTTGAAATTCCCATGTCAAAAATTATTCCGATTGAAGAGATAGCAGAACAAATTATGATGGAGCGGGACGAATTAAAAAGATTGACTTGGTCGGTAAATTTGGAGATAACAAAAGAAGAGATGAGGGTACCTGAAATTGATAAAGTAGCAATTCAGTTAATCAGCACGATAGACGAATTAAATAATATAGTAAATTTAATGAATGAACAACTGCACGAATACTACGGGGCATATTTTCCGGAAATTGATGCGATCGGCGATCATGAAATTTATGCATCTGTTGCTGCACTCGGAAACAGGGAAAATTTAGATCTGAAAAATATAAATTTAAGCGAAAAAATAAAGAAAAAAATAAGAAGGGAAGGTCTGGCATCGTTCGGAATGAAATTAGAGGATAAATATGTAAGTGGTGCATCACTTTTTGCAGGTGAAATTTTAAATTTATATAAGTTAAAGGCAGAACTTGAGGAAAATTTAAAAAGAGTAATTACCGAAATATCGCCAAACCTCACATATCTTGCCGGACATATGCTCGGAGCAAGATTATTGCTGCGTGCTGGTTCTCTTGAAAAACTGGCTTTTATGCCGGCAAGTACAGTTCAAATGCTCGGAGCGGAAAAATCCCTTTTTAAATTTTTAAGAACGAAAAAACTCCCTCCGAAACACGGAATAATATTTACTCTGCCTGACATAAGCGCCGCACAAAAGAAAGACAGAGGAAAGATATCAAGAAACTTCGCAGCAAAGGTATCAATTGCCGTCAGGGTTGATTATTTTAAAGGGGAATTTATCGGGAAAGAACTTAAAGAGAAATTTAATAAATTTATTGAAAATTTAAAACATAAAAGGCATTAACTACCTATAATTTCAACACTTATTCTTTTTTCTTCAAAAATATACTTTCTGGTGGCAATAGTTGCAACAGTTATTTTTTCTCTTTTTGCCTTTGAGATAATGTATGCATCGTTGTAGGTATGTTTATCATCAATGATGTATTTTCTCATGTCTCCTCTAATATGTTCTTTAATACCATATTGTGATGAGATAAAATCTTCATTCAGGTATATTTTTGAATATCCCTTCTTTCTCAAAAATTTAATTGCCGCATTCAAATCGGTCTCCTTTAAAACACATGGATCAAGTAAGATATTTCTTTTTCTTAGTAACAGATACAGCAGTAAAAGCAACAATACCAGAGGGATGAGCCATAACCATAACCATATATTATGTCACTAAATATTGAGCATATACGTGGAGTTAATAAAAACTTCATAATTTTCATCATTTTTGTTTTCCAGATATTTTTGCCTTGAAACAAGCCACCCTGCCTTTGCTTCGTTGTAATACGATAATGACTCAAAATAATTGCCCTTTGTGGTTTCATAATCATATTTCAGGAAGGTATAATTTGCGTTTATGGCTGCGGCAACATTCATTAAAAGTGCAAATAAGAGCAGGGCTAAAACAAATCCAGCAAAAATACCATCTGTGCTGTTCTTTCTGTATTTTCCTAAAAAATTTTTAAAATTTTTCATAATCTGCCACATAAAATATTAAATGCTGATGGACTTAATACAACATAATTTTTTTGTAAAAGTATATTTGTAATTATTTTGTAATTATTTTCAATAATATAAATACGAAATTTTAAAATGAAAGATTTAAACCTGACTTTGAAAGATATTCAATTTTCAAGGCAACAAACAATATTTGACACGGCAACAAACTCAATTTTTCAAGCGTAATTTTAATAACTTTCAAAATTAGATTTAAATATCTTTCAAACTCGAGTTAAAATAAAATAAAATAAAATAAAATAAAATAAAATAAAATA
>MNZY01000062.1 GCA_001873845.1 Candidatus Altarchaeum sp. CG2_30_32_3053
TGCTCAAACAACCCAAAAATTTGGAATTTACCTAATTTGGGACTTTTTCAACGCTCTCTATGCTTGCATTCATATAAATAACATAGGAAAGAAAGTAAATAAATTAATGACATTTAATTCGGTCAATAGCCGATAGTCATGTATTATTTTTATAAACATTTTTGAAAACAATGGAAAACCAAAATAAAAAAACGATGTTAGAAGCGAACAGATTACTCTCAAATTAATTAACCCAATTTAAAGGGATGAGCACCTAATTTTTTGGGGCTGAATATTTACTGTTCTTTTTTAGTTTTTTCTATAACCCGGATGTCATTTATTTTGGTTGTTCTGTATTGTCCTTTCTCGTCCTTTTCAATATATTTCACCATATCCCATATTGTCAGCAAAGCAATACATACTCCTGTCAATGCTTCCATTTCAACACCTGTCTTTGCAATTGCCTTAACCTTAACCCATGCGGTTATTGAATTTTCTTTTTCATCAATTTCAAAATGAACATCAACATTTGTTATCGGAATCTGGTGGCACATCAAAATTAAATCAGGGGTCTTTTTTACTGCATTTATTGCTGAAATTTCTGCTGTTGTTAACACATCGCCTTTTTTTATTTGTTTTTTTAAAATTTTTTCTATTGTCTTTTTATTTAAATAAATTTTTCCCTCTGCTACTGCAATTCTTTCAACAACATCTTTTTCCGAAATATCAACCATATTGACCCTCATTTTTCTTATGAATTCCCTGTTTTCTTATTTCTTATTTTTTTATTCTCATTTTTTAATCTTTATCTCTATTTCTTTCGCTTCCTCTCCACCTTTCAACGAGTTAATCATTGCGATAACAATTTCTTTTATTATCTTTTTCGGAAAATTTCCAACCGGTAATTTTTTTCCATTCACAACAAGAGTTACATCTTCTTTTTTACAGTTGACTTCGTCTTTTTTACAGTTGACTTCGTCTTTTTTACAGTTGACTTCGTCTTTTTTACACATGTTATCTTTTTTACACTCGTCTCCTTTTTTATATTTCTTCTCTTTTTTCCATTCCTTCCCAGTATTATCTACGCCAAAATTTTCTTCTTTTTTTTCCATTCTGCCCTTTCCTTTTTTAACCCTTTCTTTATCCATTTTATAACATCTTCCGGATTATCTTTATAATCCATTATTGTATTACCTTCCTTTTCACAATCTCCAACCCTGATTTTCGGAATATTTTCTTTTTTCAGCCCCTCAATCAGAATTACATCATAATGATTCATAAATCCAAGTTTGGAAACTACATCACTGAAGCTCATTTTTTTACATATAAAAGCGGTTTCGTTTGGAGAAAATGCAACAACATCTACGCCCATATCCTTAAATTTTCCGGTATCTTTTGCATTGTTGTCTATTGAAAAATTTTTGTGCGGGATATGCTTAATAACAACGATTTCTAAATTTTCCTTTTTTAAGTAGGTAATTATGCCTTCTATCAATGTCGTTTTTCCGGAATTTGAATTTCCGTAAAATCCCAAAATCATTTTAAATTTTTTAGACCTTTCAAATTTTTTAATTTTTCAAACCTTTTTACAGCATCACAATTGCGACAAAAACAAAAAATGCCATAATAAAAATTAAAAACGGGAGTAAAAATTTCAGCATCACGGTCATAAAATTTGCCGCCTGTAACATTTCATATTCTTTTCCCATAACCTTTACATTTCTCTCAATTTTTCCAAATTTAACGCACACATCACTTGTATCATTCATCGCCTTTTCAATTAAATTTGAAATGCTATTAACATCATCTTCAGCAATTTCAATCATAAATTTTCCGTTATCCCTCTGATGGTCATCTGTCGTGCAGGCAAAGATAGTAAATTTAAATTTTTGCCTTAATATATCCAAAATTTCCCTGTTTTGCATATTGTTTGAATCAAACAATAATAACGCATACGGTTCATTTAAATCAAAAAATGCAACCTGGACATCACAATCCTGAACAGTGCCTTCTGCAATTCCTAATTGTATTTTCCTGCTTTCAATCTCTTTTAAATCTGCTCTTAAATTTCTTGCTTTGTTTATGATTTCCATACCTCTTTTTGTGGAAGCAGTGATTGTCTCATCGTCATTTCCTGAACTGTGCAGGTCTATAAACACATCGCTGCATGCCAGTCCGATTCCTACATCAATATCCCCGTCTCCGTCACAAAAAACAACCCTCTTTAAATCAGTTGAATCCACCTGCAATACAGAAATTTTCCCGTCAGAAATAAATTTTCCGTATTTGGTTGAGACATTTTCATCGTTCCCGCTGATGTTTTGAATTTCTTTTTTTATGTCATCCATCAGGGAATAAACATCGCTGTTTTTTATTAAATTTAATTCGTGTGTGCATGAGCCATGAAATGTCAATGAGCGTTCTATACCTTCGTGAAAAATTTTAGGCATGTTTGCACTTCCGACATTTCCAAAAGGTCCTGGATGAACATAAGGAATGATAAAATTTGCCTTTAAATTTCCGTCTTTGCCGGTAAAATTTATTATGTTTATGACTGCTTTTCCTTCTTCGCTTTCTTTTATAAGAGATGTTTCAATCGTATTAGTGCCGTGAATCCAGTCATTCGCAAATGCAAATACAATATCAAAAGGATTTATACCAATTGTTTTCTCAAACGGCTTTGATAAAAGGTAAACAAATACTACCATAATTAAGGTAAACATTGAAACAATAAGCACAAGCCGTTCACCCATAAATTTTATATCCCCTAAATTTAAGAACGAAAAAAAGAAGAATGCAATTAACAATCTTATACTGCTTCTGACAACTGCCTTTTGAAGCGACATTTTTAGTACTCTGTATATGAGAATTCTTGCCGCAAATGTGAATGAAATCGCTATTGCAAGCGACATATAAAGGATATTGGATATTTCATACTCTCTGGATATTAAAATTCCGGTCGCAAATATGATGCATTCAAGAATTGTTGAGATAAAATTTATTATCTCTGCCCGCCTGTACTTTATTCCCCCGGGCATAAATGTCGCTATAATGGATGGAATCCCAAACAACAGGAGAAACACGAAATTTGAAAATCCGACTGAAAATGCCAGTGGAATTAATAGGTCCATCGCTATCAGTATAGTCAGGCGCGGAAATTTTATATTTTTTATATATTTGGTTGCCTTTTTTGCATCATCTGTCATTCTGATTATTTATTGTTTATTTATTGGTTTATACTTCTTAATTGAATTTATATCTCCTAATTAAATTTATATTGGTTTAAATTTATTGGTTTAAATTTATTGGTTTATTTATTGATTTATTTATTGGTTTAAATTTATTGTTTCAGAAATTAAATTATTAATATTAAAAAAGTTAAATTTAAAAATTATTACACAAAATTTTAAAATGGCCGGAGTGAAAAAATATTTTTGGGATATGAATATGGTTATATGGTCAATAGCTACGGCATTGGTTCTGATAGCCGTAATTGTGCTTGCAGTGTGGTATTTGTCTATCTATGGCCTAATACATTAGTTGTCATGGCATTATGAAAACCGGATTTGTTGATTTACCTTTACATCCCGGAACAACTCCGAGATGGCTGTTTGAACGAATGACGGAACTGAGCAGGGAAATTTCAAAGGTCATAATATACGAGTTTGGAAGGGACGAATTTCTGAGGAGATTGAGTGATCCTTTCTGGTTTCAGGGGTTTGCATGTGCTATTGGTTTTGATTGGCATTCATCTGGAACGACAACTGTTTCCTGTGGGGCGTTAAAGCAGGCATTAAATAATGAAAATATCGGAATTGCATTTTTGGGAGGCAAGGGAAAAATTTCAAGAAACACACCGTCCGAAATACAAAAATTTTCTGAAAAATTTAACATATCGCAGCAAAAAACAGATGAACTTATCAAAGCGAGCCGTCTTTCTGCAAAGGTTGATAACGATTGCATACAGGATACCTTTGAAATTTATCACCATTCTTTTGTTTTGAGCGAGGATGGAAAATGGGCAGTTATTCAGCAGGGGATGAATGCAAATAATTTATATGCGAGAAGGTATCACTGGCTTTCTGAAAATTTAAAAAATTATGAAAAATTTGTTAATGAGCCGCATACGGGCATAAGCTGCGACGTTGCCATTAAGCCATTAAATATGGTTGCCGAAGAAAGCCGAAATGCAAGAAAATGCAGCGTTGATCTGGCAAAAGAAAAAGGCACAAAATTTTATTTTACAAAGCAGACAACCTTATTTGAAATGGAAGGTTTTAAACTGCCGAGGCATCACGAAATTTATCTGAATGGTTATGAAAATCTAATGAAGTCAGAGAGGATTGCAAAGGCATTAAATTTTGCTTATGAATCACAGCCAAAAAATTATGATGAATTAATCGCAATTAAGGGCGTCGGGGCGGGAACAATAAGGGCATTGGCATTGCTGAGCGATCTGGTTTACGGTGAAAAACCATCGTGGAAAGACCCTGTAAAGTATTCTTTTGCTCATGGCGGTAAGGATGGTTATCCTTATAAAGTAAGCAGAAAATTATTGGATAAGTCAATAGAAATTTTAAAAACAGGTTTTGAAAATGCAAAAATAGGTGATAATGAAAAAATGAAGGCATTGAAACGGCTGAAGGAATTTTTACCAGAATAAATTTATTCCCAAAGAAATTTAATTAGCAAAAAATAATTATTAAAAAGTTGTTGCAAATTATATATGTAGAATATGAATGACAAAAGTTTCCCATTTCAATTTATATTTCTTGTTATCAATTTTGTTTGATAATTTTGTTTGCTTAGAGTGAATAAGGAAGAAATTTCTGCAAATGTTGTATTTTGATCCCAATGAAAAATGTTATTTTTAATGTTTTGCGAAAAACTTGTGAAGAAAAACAGCAAATTATGAAGTTTTTGAGATTTCTTGTCAAATATTTTTAAATCTAAAACAAATAATTAACTATATTTCTGCGAAATGGGAAACTTTTGTTCAGATATAATAAATTGCGATAAGGACATAAATAAAATAAATTTTAATTAAATTTTAAACCTCAGCAATCCCGCAATCCCTCCCAATGCCTCCAGCTGCATTCCTGCTTCATTCTCGCTATCTGCTATATGAATCCTTCCTCCCTTGTTCTTTACCTCTTTAATTATTTTCACGCATTCCTTCCTGTGCTCATTAAAAAATTTGTTTGTTAAAAGCAAAACATCAACCGCTCCGTAATTTAACGCATTTTCAACATCATTAAGCGAATAACAATAAAGATTGTCCTTTGAAATTTCATACATTAACTGACTGATAAAATTTGCATCCTCAACAACATTCATTTCTTTAATCAGGTGCTTGCTTCTTCCTATAATTTCCTTAATTCCGTTCACTCCACAATTTCCCGTATTCTCAATCACGCAGATTTTTAAAATTTCTTTGTCCTTGTTTTTTAAAAATTCATAAAAATTTTCCTTTTCAAACCCTGCCCCTCCGATTATAATTTTATAAACAGAAAAATTTTTTATAAAATTTAAAATTTCAGCGTAAAATTCTACCTTTCTCTTATCTCTGCCTTCTGTATTTCTCTTCCCTCCGATATTCCATGAAATTTCAGAATATTCAACTCTGACATCTTTAAGCAATGCGATATTTGCAGTTCCTTCATCAACAACAACAATCAGGATTTGTCTTAAAAAGTTGCCTTTTTCTGCTTCTTTTAAAATTTCAATATGATAGTTGTTAAAATTTTTCTCAAGGGCAATAATGTCATCAATTGTTATATTAAAAGAATGATAAGTATGTAAAGGAACATCTTCATCACTTGATTCAACAATTTTGCCGATAACATGAATTATTTTTCCGTTAAAATCGTATTTTTCAACGGAAATTTTGATAATGACCTGCTCTCTTTCACTTTTTCCTACATCTTCTAATTTCTTTCTGCGGTATGTCTTTGTCTTGATTAAATCGCCTTTTTCAATCAGATTGTTCAGCCACCACAAATCGTCAAGATTTTCAATCTTAATCTTTATAAAATTTCCTCTGATATTTTTCGCTAAAAATTTCATTTTATTTTAGACAAATGCCTTTCTAAAAGATACAGAAACACGATATTTGCCATAAGGTCGGCAGTAGTTCCTGGATTTATTTTATGCTCTCTTAAATAGTGTGTAAATTTTCCAACAGACAAATTTTCATTTAAAACATCTGCTGCCATTTTAGAAACATCTTCTGATGTTTTCATTCCGTATTTTTTTGCTATGAGTGTGTCTGGAAATTTTGAAAGTACTGATATGAACAAAGATAATATGTCCTTCCTCAAAATCCTTTTGCAGAGATATAATGCAGAAGCATATTTGAATGAAATTTCCATTCTTGTGATTAATTCGCGCGATATCAAATCCTTATCAGAGGATGCCTTCATAAGATCATAAAATGTAATATTTTCTTTCCTTACCATATCAATAAAATTTTTTGATAATACATCCCATTTTTCAAATTTATCACCTTTAATGTCTGAAACCCTGGCATTGGATAATAAAATTGCCTTATGAAGATAAATCGCATCATCAACATTTGTGTTTTTCACAATATCATCAATTCCGTCCCTTAAATTTTCAAAATTGTTTTTTCCCAATGCAATAGCAATTGGAATGAAAAGTAATGAAATTCCGAAATGTGTATTTGTTTTGTTATAAATTTTCATCTTTTTTGCACATTCATAAATTGTCTTTCCAAGTTCAATCTTTCTTCCTGCACCATTTATAAATGCATCCTCAACAGCATCGCCAATGACAATGCTTCCGACTACAAAATCCTCAAAATTTGTGTCAATAAAATTATATGTAGGAGTCACATTTCCGGGCTTTTCTGTTGATGCCTCCAAAATACATACAATTCTTGCAAAATTTCCCGTTTGTCTCGCTTTTTGTCTGATAATATTCATCAGCAACGCTAATTATAAAACAACCAGTTTAGCCCGTTTATAAAGGCAATTACACTCGCCATAACAATGTCCTCATGGATTCCTTTTGCAATTGTTCTTTTTTCACCGCTACATAATCTTATAGTTACTTCTGCCAGTGCATCACTTCCACCGCTGATTGCATCCAGATGGTATTCTTCAAGACGGATATTTTCATATCCCTTTATTTTTTTTATTGCATTCAATGCCGAATCAACTGTCCCGACACCTTCACTAACCGCTATTTCTTCCTTTCCGTTAATATTTAATTTTACATAAGCAAACGGTTTTTTTCCAAAATCATTATAAACCCTTAAATCAACCAGTTTAATATTTTCTTCTCTTTTTCTTCCTAAAATATCATCTGCTATTGCAATCAGGTCTGCTTCGGTAATCCTTTTTCCTTTATCTCCAAGGTCTTTAATCTTTTTTGTTATAACTTCTGCAATTTCATTTGAAATCTCGTAATTTAATTCCTTTAATTTACTTTCAACAGCATGCACTCCGACTAATTTGCCAAGAACAATTCGTCTCTTTGCCCCGACCATTTCCGGAGTTATCGGCTCATAAGTTGACGCTTCGGCGAGCACACCATGAACATGAATTCCTGCCTCATGTGCGAATGCGTTATCTCCTACAAACGGGAAATTTGGAGAAATTTTTATCCCGTACAGTCGTTCAATCAATTTTGAGGTATCATAAATTTTTTTTGTCTTTATATTTGTCTCAATTCCAAAGTCCTTATACAGAATTTTACACCCCATAACTACCTGCTCCAAATCAGCATTTCCTGCCCTTTCACCAACACCGTTTATTGTGACATGGGGTAAGATTACACCTTCCTCAATTCCTGTTAGTGTATTCGCGACCGCCAGTCCGAAATCATTATGGCAATGAACTGCAAGCGGGGTTGAAATTTCTTTTCGCAACATTGAAATTATAGACCTCATTCTTTCAGGTGTGCAAACGCCAACTGTATCAGGAATGTTTATGTAATGAACCTTCATTTCATCTGCCATCCTGCAAATTTTAACCATAAAATTTTCCTCTGTCCTCGTTGCGTCTTCCAAACTAAAATGAACCTTAAATCCGTGATTTATACAGTATTGAATACTCTCTCTTGCTTTTTCCATAACCTGTTCTTCATTCATCTTTAATTTGTACTTCATGTGTATCTGAGAGGTTGCAATAAATATGTGAATCAAATCAACATCAGCATTAATACAGGCATCAATGTCTTTTTTTGTGCATCTTGCCAGTCCACAGATTTTTTTGGGAAAATTTCCCGCAATTTTTTTAACCGTTCCTTGCTCTCCTTCTGATGCTGATGGAAATCCTGCCTCAATAATGTCCACACCCAAATCAACCAATGCATCTGCAACTTTAAATTTATCATCAGGGGTTATTGCTACTCCTGGTGTTTGTTCCCCGTCCCTTAATGTCGTATCAAAAATTTTTATTTTCATTTTTGCTTGATAATTATTTCTTAATTTCCTTTAAAATTTCTCTGATTGCAATTAAATTTATTTTTAACTGCGGTTTTATTGTCCACTTCTGAAGGTCAAAAAAGAGGATATTAGCGTTAATCAAAAAATTTGATGTGTTATAGTCCGCATCAAAATAGTCAACTTCCTCATAGTCCTTAAATTTTTTGAGAGTGTTCACAACATTTTCAAATAGTTTTTCGTCCTTTTTTAATTCTTTTAATTTATATATCCTGCTCCCAATATATGATTTTGTTATAGATTTGAAATTATCAGCAACTTCGCTCAATTCCCTTTTAAGTCCTTTTGCATTAATCGATTCATTAAATACACCGGCTTCCCGCCAAAATTATCAACAACATACTTCACTTCTTCGCCGGTAAATTTATACTTTTTCAAAAATTTTCCAGCCGTATCTTCATCAAAATCATCAATCAGAATATAGTCCGCTCTTCCCTGCAATCTCGCTATATCGTAAATCTTTTTAATGAATAAAATATCTGATGATAAGATAAATACATGGCACAGATGCAATTCTTTTGTCAGATGTATGAATAACTTAAATAAGCTAAAAATTGTAAACTGATCCACTATTTTATCCACCATTTGAATCTCGTCAATTATCCACACAAGGTGTTTTCCTTTGGACTCCATATTCTTCATAATATCTGTAATGTGTTGAAACAGAAAGACCCTTCTATCGTCTTCAAGTCATTCCCACAGCTGGTTTTTGGATGTGGGAATGCCGGAATATACTTTTGTTTTTTTGTTTGCATTGCCTGATGTATCAAACAGGTCTCTTAAAAAACCTATATTATTAGAAAAATACCTTCTCCTTAAGGTTGTATAAAAAACAACATAATTTTCAGGTAATTCTTCAATCAGGTCTGTAATCAGCGTTGTCTTTCCGGAATTTATCGGGCCATAAATAAAATTTATCAGTTGCGGTTCTATCCTTAAAATATTCATAATTTCCTGCTTTTCCGCTTCCTTGTCAAAAAATTCAATATCTCCTTCAAATTCTTCTGTTGTATTCATCTGTGAAAATCCTCTGTATTTTTTAAAAATTTAATTTTCCTTTTAACCCGAGTTTCCCATCTTAGTAATCTTGCTAATCGTATTCTAAAAGTATATCATAAATAGGTTAAAAATTTATACTTTGTGCCTTTTAAATTTATTTAATTTCACTCCTTTCATTAATTTCATAAGCAATGTTTGTCAGCATAAAATTTTTTATGTCCTCGTATTTATTGTAATGTCCAAGCGCAAACATTAATTTGATGTATGCAACTTCGGGAAACATATCCTCACAGGGAACAACACCGGCTTTCAGCTGCCTCCTTCCGGTTGCATAAACGTTCATATTTATTCTTCCGAATATTGTCTGTGAAGTCATCGCGATAAATTTTCCGTTGTCAATCGCCCTTTTTATTGAACCAATAAGCAATTCATTTACATGCCCCAGGCCAGTTCCCTCAATAACAATTCCCTTGTACTTTTCACATAAAATTTCAAAAATTTCAGGAGTTAATGTCGGGAAATATTTAAGAAGCATAACATTCTTCTCAATCTTTGTGTCAAGAATTACCTGCGGGTTGTTAGAAGTTAAATTTGCTTCTTTTTTTACAGACCTCTCAAATTTCTTTTCAAAAAAACTGAGCCGTGCAAATTTATCTCCTTTAAATGCATCCCTCATACTCGTGTGCATCTTTCTAACCCTTGTTCCCCTGAAAACCACGCAAAATTTATCGTCAATACCTTCGTGCATTAAAACAAATACTCCTTTATCGTTAAATTTTTCCGCCTGTGAAGCAAAATATATTGAATTTATTAAATTCAAAGTAGCATCGCTGCTCCCCCTGTCACTGCTTCGCTGTGCCCCGGTAAAAACAACCGGAATATTTAAATTTTTTAGCATAAAAGACAGCATCGCTGATGAATAATGCATTGTGTCGGTTCCGTGTGGAATTATAATTCCTTTTGCTCCTTTCTTCACAGAGTTATAAACCTCGCAGGCAATTTTAATCCAGTCATCAGGGGTTAAATTTTCGGAAAATTTATTTAAAATCTGCTTCCCTGAAATTTCCACACCTGTTTTGGAAATTTCCGGAACCGTGCTTAATAATTCATTTGCAGAAAATGCCGGCTTTACACCCCCAGTAATATAATCAATTTTACTTGCTATTGTTCCTCCTGTTGCTAGTATTAAAATTTTTCCGGCTGCATTTTCAAAATCACTTTCTTCTTTACCTTCACCTTCCAAAATTCCTTTTTCTGCATTTATTTTTATTATTTCTGTATTTAAAATTCTGTCCTTTCTTATTCCTACATTGTAACCGCTTTTTAGTTTTACGAACAAAAATTCCTTGCTTTCAAGTTCGTATTCCGGCATTAGATGGCCCTCAAAAATTTTATCGCTTGTTGTAATCTTTACAAAATCCCCTGCATTTACTTCATTAGTATTCATTTTATAAATTAGACAAAAGTTTCCCATTTCGCAAAAATATAGTTAATTATTTGTTTATTTAAAAATATTTGATAAGAAAGCCCTTCGGACAAATCTTAACTAAAATTGTTATACTTTCCAGATAAGTAAATTTTATACTTTCCAGATAAGTAAATCTCATATTTTATAATACGATAAAAATTATAAAATCGAACAAAATTGATAACAAGAACTATAAATTGAAATGGG
>MNZY01000251.1 GCA_001873845.1 Candidatus Altarchaeum sp. CG2_30_32_3053
GCGCTGCTGGACATTGATTTGTTTAAAAATTTGGCAATACAGCAATATTGCCATCGGGTTGACGATTAACACTTTTGAAGGCAGAGCAAAGGAATTGTTTGAACCAAATTCGCCGAACAACGAAGCGCGGTTAAATGCATTAAAAATTCTGAAAGAGAACAGAATCAAAACTTATGGTTTCATAAGTCCTGTTATTCCTGGACTGATAAATTTAGAAGATTTGCTCGCAAAGTCGCGCGACCTCGTTGATTATTATATTGTTGAATTTTTAAATTTGAAACATTGGCAGGAATAAAGGAAGTTAAAATAATCAATGAAAGGAATAATGAAAAGGCAAAGAATAATGAAAATGAAAGGACTAATGAAAGTAATGAAAGAAAAGGCAATAATGAAAGAAAAGGTAAGAGAAAATTTAAGGTGAATATGGGAAAAATAAAGGAATTCAAAGAAATGAATGCGTGCAATTTTCCTGGATTTTATGTGAATGTTGGAAATCCACATTTTATAATGAAATGGAATGATGTTGAAATTGTAAATGTTAAAGAAATAGGTAAAGCAATAAGATATTGCAATCAATTTAAAAATGGGACAAATGCTCATTTCATTCAAAAAATAAAAAATAATGAGTATAAAATAAGGAGTTATGAAAGGGGTGTTGAGGATGAAACGCTTGCGTGCGGAACCGGAATTTGCTCTTCTGCTTATGCGATGTTTAAAAAATTCAATGAAAGAAAATTTTTATTCCATGCGAGAGGAGGAGATGTAAAAATTGATATTAATGAGAACGAAGAAATTTTTATGACTGGCGATGCATCATACATTTTTGAAGGAAATATTGAAATTTAAATATTTATTTTAATCTTTATCATAATTTTTAATTATAATAATTTATGGACATAATTCGTAAAATAATGGAGATAATTACAAAATGAAAATATTTGACTTTGAATATAATGTTGGAGGAATATTGAAACCGAAGGACTTATGTGTTAAAAATTATTCAAGCAAAGATGTAACGATAAAAAAATTTCCTGATGGTGAAATTTATGTTAGAGTAATTCCGCCCGTTGAAAATGAGAATTGTATTGTTGTTAAAAGTATATATAATAATGAAGAGTTGATTAAAACATTGCTTACTTTAAATGCCCTAAAAAAAGGTGGTGCAAAAAAAATTTATTTAGTTGCCCCTTATTTGATTTATATAAGACAGGATAAAATTTTCAAAAAAGGAGAATGTTTGAGTGCTGAATTTGTATTGAATGAAATTAAAAATTATGCAGATGAAATTTTTTTAGTAAATCCCCACATTCCCTTTAATTTTTATGAATATACAGAATATAAAGGAATTAAATTTTATGGAATAGATGTGTCTTATGAAATTGCTAAATATTTCATGGCAAGGGATCCAAAAGTTATGGCACCATATTGTTCCATAAATTTAACGGATCCAAAAGTTATATCTCCGGATGATGGCGCAATAAATTTAGCAAAAAGATATTCGGAAATTTTAACATGTGAATGGAATTATCTTAACAAAATAAGAATAAGCCCGACAAGGGTCATAATAGAAAATAAGGACTTAAAAACAAAAAGATTTATATAGTCATTTTGACATCTTTTGATAATATTGTTTTTGTCCATATATTTATTCTTTAAATTATAATATGTAATGTTGATGTTCAAAATAAATAATCAAAAGTTGAAATTTTCACTATAATAATGATAACTCTTACTTTATATTATGGCGGTTAATATGAAAGACAATAATATAACTTTATTTGATTTTGATAGTGATTCTGATAAAAAAACTAATTGGAGAACAGAATCTATAATCAATCAAGACATGTTTTTAGAAGTTTTATCTAAGATTGAACAATTGAATGAAAATAATAAAGTAAAATTTGAAATACAGAAAATCATAGAGGCTATCATAAATCCGAGAAAAGATAGTTTAGGATTATTAAATATTTCTTCTAATGGCGACACTGCGAAAGTGAATAAAGACATACTTTTAGAAGAATTAAACCAAATAGCAGATTCTCAAAATATTGAAAGAGCAAAATATTATATTACCCGACTAAAGAAAAGTTTAACAGAAGTTAAAACGAGTAAAATAAATGACTTAAATCTTAATCGTTGGAAAGAATATGATGATATTCTGACAGAAAGTTTATGGGTTTTGGATAAACGAGATAAATCTGGAGCCCACAATGCTGGTTACTGGGGTAATTTTATACCTCAAATCCCAAACCAATTTTTAAGGAGATATACTAAACAAGGTGAATGGGTTTTAGATGCTTTTTTAGGAAGCGGAACAACGTTAATTGAATGTAAAAGGTTAGGTAGAAATGGAATTGGTGTAGAGTTATTGCCAGAAGTAGTAGAGATAGCAAATAAAAATGTGTCTTCCGAAGAAAATAAGTTTAATGTTAAAACAGAGGTTATTACCGCAGATAGCACAGAATTGAATTTTAAACAGGAATTAGAAAAGAGAAATATTAAATTCGTTCAATTCTTAATAATGCACCCGCCCTATTGGAATATTATAAAGTTTAGCAATAATAAAAAAGATTTATCAAATGCCAGAAGTGTTGAAGAATTTTTGAATTTATTTGGCAAAGTGGTGGATAACACATATGATATTTTAGATAAGGGAAGATATTTTGCAGTAGTTATTGGAGATAAGTATTCGCAGGGTGAATGGATTCCATTGGCATTCTATACTATGAATGAAGTTTTAAAGAGAGGATACATTCTAAAATCTACAATAATTAAGAATTTTGAGGAAACCAAAGGAAAAGTGAATCAAAAAGAATTGTGGAGATACAGGGCTTTAGTCGGTGGATTTTATATTTTCAAACATGAATATATATTTTTATTTAAGAAGGTTAAAAAATGACAACAACACATGTTTTTATCGTAGATACAAATACATTCAAGTATCATTTAGAGTATCTTTTTGCAGGGACGGGCGCAAAAGATACATATGTTGATTTTAATAATAATACCAATACATCTTTATATCATACGGTTGAAAATAACTTGGTCGGAATGATTTCAGATTCACAAAGATTGAGAAAAGGTGATTTCATTATTTTTTATTTACAGCAAAATTACTCAGAAAAAGTTTGGGACGGTAAGTTTTACGGTATTTTTAAGGTTAAAGAAGACTTATCATTTTTAGACAATAACGATTCTGGACAATTTTTAAAGAACGAACTGATAAAGTCTTTAACATTTAGAACATTACTTGAACCTTTCGAAGTTTATGCTAATGGTGTTACAGAATGGGAAGCATTAGACGAAATAAAGCATATTCAATCACCCAATCAAATGCTCTGGAGTTTAATTTATAGAAAATTAAAGGGTAATCGTGGAAATACCATGATTACGATATATGAGAGTGAAAGACTTTTTAAATTATTAAGAGATAAAAATAATCGCCAAACACTTTCAGGACAGAAATTTACTTTTAATGTCCAGACCCAAGAAATAAAACAGGACAACACTACACACAATTACACAGGGAGAAAAGAAAAAATAAACATTCTTCGAAGATTGATTAAAAAATACAGAGATAATAAAGCATTTGAAACTCATTTACAGGCGTATGTTGTCCAGAATATTGGTAGAGGAACTAACAAAAGTTTGGATAAAAGTTTGCTTAATGGTTTGAGTTTCGAATGGTTGGGAAATGAGGTTTCTTGTGGCGTAGGAATGCAAAGAATAGATGTAATGCTCTCTTTAATTAAGGGGAATATTAAAATTGTCTTATCTATTGAACTAAAATCTATTGAAGCAAGCACAGATAATATTATCCAAATCCAAAAGTATGTTGATTGGTTGGAACAATATTACATCTCCAATAGAATAAGCGATGTACAGCCTGTTTTAATTTCTAAAAAAATAACCAACAGAACTTCAGAAAACTACAAAAGAATTATAGAGCGTTTTAAACAATTTAACAAAAATAATAGTCGGTGTATGCCTATAAAATATATTGAATACGAATTAGAAGAAAATAATCTTAAGTTTCAAGAAATAAGATACTAAAGCCCCCGCCCTTTCAGGAGAGAATTGAATGACGGAAAATAAGAAAAAACCACTGCAAAAAAATTATACATAAAAACAAAAATTCCTGGCATTGATTATGTTTTAAATCATTATGTCGGTTGCGAACATAACTGTGCTTATTGTTATGCAAAATTTATATGCAGATGGAAAAAACATGGAAAATGGGGAACTTGGGTTGAGGCAAAGATAAATGCCCCTGAACTGGCAAAGAAATTTATTGAAGGAAAAGTCGCCATGTCCTCAATTTCTGATGCTTATCAGCAGATCGAGAAGGAACTAA
>MNZY01000040.1 GCA_001873845.1 Candidatus Altarchaeum sp. CG2_30_32_3053
ATATTTCAAAAAATTTATTTGCTTAAAAATATAATTTTTAAGCAGATTTTTAAAAAATATCTCACAAATTAATTATCCCAATTTAAAGGGATGAGCACCAAAATGGTACAAAATAAAAGCAATGTTTTGCCTTTTTTTATTTTTTTATTTTTCTTAATTTTTTTAGGATTTTTTATCTATAATTTTATAGAAGAAAATAAAAAGACAAACATTACAAACATTGAGGAGAAAAATTACACCATTCTGCCAAATTTCTTAGAGATAAATATAAAAAACGAAAACATCACTGAAAACAAAAATGAAACTAAAAACGAAATCTTAAATATTGAAAAAAATAACAGTTCAAATTTGACTAAGAAAGATAATTATACTTCAACTTATTGTTTTTCTGTTCTTTCTCCAAAGAAAGATGCATGGGAAAGTATTTGGTTGCATAATGAATATATTCCTCCAAGGTATTATTATGGAAACAATTCTTATTTTTCGTGGACAGATTTTCATTCTTCATACTTTCCATTGCATCACTATCTGTTTGATGGCTATTACACATTTGAGCATGGATGCGGGTGCAGTGCAATGATTCCTGTTGAAATTAAAAATGAAGAAAATTTAAAGATATATGGAATCAATATCGGCAATATACCCGAAGGGCATTGTAAGTGTGATCTTGCCGTAGCAATACAAGGAATAATAAGTTTTAAAAACACAAAGTCAAATATAGGAAATCTTTATTTTGTGGATGTTGGTTATTGGATGGGATCACGACCACCTCAACCCACTACATGGGAAAAGCATAGTTATGCACCGAATATCAATAAAAATAAAATATCTGATTTTTCATTTGAATGGGAATTTGATGAAAAAGAAAAGAAAATGATTTTAAAATATTTTGAATTGTGGGGGTTGGAAGGAAAAGAAAAAATATTTAAAAGTAAAGATAACAAAAGTATAATCATAGGCGATAAATTTATTATTGATTTGGATGAAAATTTTGCCACTTTAAAGGCATCTCTACCTTATGAAAATTTAATTGAAAATTACACTAACAATACTGACGAAATATTAAAATTTTTAGAATCCATTGATGGAGGAAAATACAAGGAATATTTAACCGATCCTCAAATTGAATGGCTAAATGAGAGTATGTTATTTATAAAAACTGATATGTTAATATTTATAATTGAAGTTGAAAATCATAAAATTATGGTGAAAAAATTTAAGAATGTTTATAGATTCTCGGTGAAAAAAGAAGATAACAAAACAAAAATTTATGCTGAAATGAATATAGAAACATATATTTATGAATATATTTATGAATATTGTGAAAAAATAGAGGACATTTGCTTTTACTCGGGAGAGAATAATGGTAAAATTGGATTCGGAACCGAAGAATTATATTGGGAATTAAATGAAAACATAAGTTATAAAAACACAAGTGATAAGGAAAAAGTTTCATTTGAGGCAGGAGAAAATGCAAAATTTGTTCCATTTGACATTATTAAAAAAGATGATGCGGTCGGGGTTTTTGCATTACTGACTTTTTGTGATCCTTCTTTGTTATATGAAAACAATTGTAATAATATAACAAAAAATTATACTTTAAGTATAAGTTTCCCTTTCAAAAATAATTACAAAAAAATCAACTTAACTATATTAAAAATTTTACCTGAAGAAACATATTATTACTATTATAGTAATCGTTTTTACCCTGAAAGTGAAAATTTAAAAGAAGGAAACGGAGTTGAAATAAGAAAGATAAGAAGAATTGAGAAAATTGAGAAGATAATCAACAAAATGTGAACTACTCAGCCACCCTAAAAAATTATAGGTAAATTTTTGATTTTTACGCTCACTGTCGTTTGTATATTTTAAAATTTCATAAATTTTGAAATTGTATTTTTTTTTTTGAAATTTTACACTCACTTCGTTCGTGTATTTTCAAACAAGTTTGAAAATAAGTTCGCTTCGCTCTCATTTAAAAATTCCGTAAATTTTTAAAGATTGAAAATCTTGTAGATTTTCAGTATTTTAAAATCTTGTAGATTTTTAAAGATTGAAAACTTGCAGTTTTCAGTATTTAAAAAATCCCAAGATTTTTTAAAGATTGAAACCAACGGTTTTAGTATTTTAAAATCTCAAAGATTTTCAGTATATTTTCAAAACTTTGCGTTTTGAAAATACGCTCACTTCGTTCGGATATTTTAAAATCTTTGAGATTTTAAAATAAGTTCGCTTCGCTCTCATATTTTCAAAACTTTGCGTTTTGAAA
>MNZY01000032.1 GCA_001873845.1 Candidatus Altarchaeum sp. CG2_30_32_3053
TAAAATATAATTAAATAGTGTCCATCCACAAAGTATAAAATTTTGAAAAATTTTAACTTTTTCAAGGTAAATTATTATGTTTTTGACAATTTAAAAATCTTATAGATTTTTAAAGATTGAAAATCTTATAGATTTTCAGTAAAATTACGAGTTTATGGATGGACACTAAATAAACAATAAATTACTAATAAAATATAATTAAATAAATAACATAATGGAAAGAAGATTTGGAGACGGAGGAAGAAGCGGTGGATATGGTGACAGAGGACCCCGAGAGATGCATAAGGCAGTTTGTGCTGATTGCAAAAAGGAGTGTGAAGTGCCCTTTGAACCCGATGGAAGTAGACCAGTTTATTGCAAGGACTGCTACCCAAAACACAAGCCGGCAAGGTATTAGGAAAATCTGATTGAGACAGCATTATAAATTAATTTATTCTGCAACATCTCAATTTTGACTCAATATATTTTTAATTTTTAAATTTATTTTATTTTAAATTTATGCTATACTGCGCAACTTTATAAATTGCGTTTTTCAAATTTTTAAAATACGCTCATTTTGTTTCCCTGCATTTATATATTTTAAATCTCTGTGATTTTGAGAATGTGCTATAAAAAAGTGCGTCTTTTGCCGTTGTTGATTATATTATGTTAAATTTAGGTTATTATTCTAAAATTTATTATATTATTCTATAATCTTATTATAATCTTATTATAATCTTATTATATTATTCTAAAATTTACTATATTATTCTAAAATTTATTTTAACTAAACAACTCAAAAATATGAACACAGCACAAAAAATTGTAATTGTTGCAGGAAGTATAGGAATTTTACTTATTATAGGATTTTTGGCTTTTGTTTTGATAAGTTCGGGATTTTCCGGGCAGTTCGCAGGGGGCGTTGTTGCAGTGGTTCCACTAAAGGGAGATATTGCAGGAGAATGCAGCAGTTACGGCGGATGTATAGATCCAGCAAAATTTAAAGAGACGATGAAAATGGTGGAAAATGACAAGGCAGTAAAGGTAATAATTATAAAAGTTGACAGCCGTGGGGGAGAGGTTGTGGCAAGCCGTGATTTGATGAAAATCGTGAAAAACGCAAAGAAACAAAAGCCGGTAATTGCATACATAAATGACATTGGAGCAAGCGGAGCGTATTATGCTGCATCTGCAAGCGATAAAATTGTCGCAAATGAATTCGCATTCGTCGGGAGCATCGGCGTAAAATCAGAAATCGTACATTATAAAGGACTTCTGGATAAATTAGGGATAACTATAACAGTTGTAAAGAAACCGGATAACAAGGATTTCGGAAGCCCGTACAAAAAAAATTTAACCGATGAGGAAAGAGAGCTGATTGAGAATATTATTGACAAAATTTATGATGCGTTTGTCAGTGATGTTGCTCAAAACAGAAATTTATCAGAGGAAAAAGTTAAGGAAATTTCGGAAAGACAGAGCATTTATCTAGGAAATGATGCAAAAAATGTTGGTCTGATTGATTATGTTGGAGATATAGATGATGCAGTGGAGATTGCAGCAAGAGAAGCAGGAATTGAAGGCAATCCTGTTGTTCGCTACATAGATACAGAACGGGAAAGTATTTTTGACAGAATGGCGATGAAGATCGGTTATGGTTTTGCAAAAGGGCTTGCTGAAATTGAAGGAACACAGCAAAGGATATTGGCAAAGAAATGAATTGATCATTTACTCCCTCATAATAATCCGAGAGCAATAATTTTGAATGCCTGTGGAGTAAATTATGAAGATGATAACAAAAACAACATAAGGATATTTCCAGATATTTTTCCATCTTTTGAAGATTCAGATTTTTCTAATTTGACCGAAAATACAAAAAATTATACCTTGGAAATAAATTTCTCCGAAGATGCTGATTTTGTTGAAATAATTGGTGTTAAATTATGCGAAGATTGTGAAGATAAAGATAAAATGATATATGAAGGTATGTATTGCAAAAAGGATTAAAATACAGATGTTGAAAAAAGAATATGTATTAAAAGGGATAAATATAGATATGTTCAAATTCATTAATATATATTATTTATACTCTTTTGATAAATTTATATTTGGGGATTAGAAATTCATTTGAAAATTTAAAATTTTGTAACTGCGCATTTTATAAAAAACAAATACAAAAACGCAAAAAAACATCGGTTGGTTTTATCATATTCCCACAAGTTATTGAGAAGCTACCTTGATGCTGTCCTGAATTTCAAAATTATATTATTATCACAAACTTATGAACAAGAACCATTTTGCTAAATTTCAATCTCTTTCTTAACAATCTCTGTTCCACACACGTCGCAAAATTTTTTATATGTTTTATAAACCTTTTCACAGGCAGGACAAACACAGATAAATTTGTTTATTTTTTCATTCATAGATTCAACAATTCCTTCATAAGGGACATTTAAAATTCTGGCAATGTTCTGAATCGCAAAATCGCTTGTTATAATTTTTAAATTATATTCGTAAGCCGCCGCTAAAATTTCAATATCTGTTTGTGAGAGATTGTTTGCAAAGTTGTTATTTATTTCAGCAATTTTCTTCTTTGAGTCCTCCGAGACATCTAATATTCTTAATTTTCCGTTCCTTAACAATCCCCTTACGACTTCCCTTAAAATTTCATCCTTTACTTCATTGAGAACGCCTTTGGTTATATATCCCTCAAACATAATATTTGTGGAATGTAAAATTACACTCGTATCATAAATTTGAGCAAATTTTTTAGTTGTTTCGTATGTTTCATTCATTCTTTAAAAATTTCTGTCTCCTTTTTCTTTTTTTCCGGATCTATATACACTCTTCCTATTGGATTTACCCTTTTTGTTTTAGAATTTCCCTTATCGTCCTTTATTGCCCTTATATATTGCGTAACAGACGAAGAAAAATAATCCGCCGCATAGACAGCTGCTGCCTCAGGTATTGCGGGATTAACAACACTACCCTGTTCTTTCTTTCCATGGTGGCTGAATATAATATGGAGCAGTTCGTGTTTTAATATTTCCGGAAATTTATCCTCTCCGCTTTTTGCTTCTTCATCAATTTCGTAAATATTTTTTATAATCATTTCTTCGGCAATTGACATATGATCTCTTAATACATCTTCTTCGTTATCGTTTGAATAGGAAATATCATTAACTGTGATTGTTTCTAATTTTCCAATGTCATGAAGAATTGCTCCTGCAATTGTTAAGTCCTTATTCATCCCTGTTGTATGAATTTCGCTTATGGCTTTACATAATTTAACAACTTCAACAGTATGTTCCATTAAGCCACCAACACATGCATGATGATACATTACTGCGGCAGGATATTTTTTAAATTTTTTCGTAAAATTTTCATCACTAAAAAATTTTAGCAATAGTTTTTTAAGAAATTTATCTTCTATTTCATTAATCGTTGCTCTTAAATATTTTTCCATTTCTTCTATATTCTGGTTTGTAAAAGGAAGAAAGTCCCCTGCATTGTACTCGTTCTCAACAGCTTTTCTTATTATGCCGCCATTTAACGGATCCACAGATATTTGTAATTCATCATTGTAAATATTTGGAACGCCTGAAACGAATATGACATTTCCTTCATTAAAGGACATGAAGACCTTATCTACTTCTTCCTTTGTTCCTTTGCCCCAGAAGTATACAATAGTAATTCCTGTTTTATCCTTAACAACAACCCTAAAGTAATATCCAGGTTTGTTTTTATAGAGTTGGGGTTCTTTTTTTTCAACAACAGCAAAAAAACTATCAATTTTTTTATCCTTTGACTTTTTTAAATCATTAACAAAAATTTTTTCCATTTTAAAATTTTAAATTTTAAAAGATTGAAAACCCCAAAGATTTTATATATTTAAAAAATCTCATAAATTTTAAAAGATTGAAAACCCCAAAGATTTTCTGTATTTAAAAAATCTCATAAATTTTAAAAGATTGAAAACCCTTAGTTTTCAGTATTTTACCTTACCTTATACCTTGCCTTAAATCAATTGTATTATTGTATTCTCTTCCTGTTGAAATTATCTTTACTTTAACTCCAACTTCGCCTTCAATGATTTTTATAAATTTTTTTGCATCTTCCGGCAAACCATCAAAATTTCTGACATTTGCACAGTCAAACAGGCGATCCATATTTGTCAGTGCGAGCATCGTTGCAGAATTCATCTTTGCACTTCTTTTTGCCAGTTCAAAGTCAAACGGAGATACCCTTCTTGCCCTTCCTGTAACGGTTCCTTCTTCCCTAATTTTGGCTAATTTTTCAGAAATTTTTAAGTCACCTAATAGTTTGTTAGACCTATTATCTGCTTTTTTATCATCTGCTTTTGTATTTTTATCTGCCTCATTCCAAAATAATCCGTTCCCGACTCTTGTTGTGTATGCCTTTAAAACAACTATAACATCATTGACATATTTAGGTCCAATTCCGACATCGGAAAGCATAGCACTTGCAGTTGTATCTTTGGTTGTAACATAAGGATATGTTCCGTGATAAAGCGACAATCCAAAGCCCTGTGTTCCCTCAATTAAAATTTTTTTGCCTTCATCTATTGCATTGTTTAGTTCCATCGCAACATCACAGATAAATTCCTTTAATTCCGGAATATCTTTTGCCATTTTTCCAACCCGTTTTACTCGGTCTTCATTTGCAGGACCACATCCGCTGCCTGTTGTCTGCACCTTTTTGCTTAAATTTTCATCTCTCTTGTCTTTTACTTTATGACTTTCTTCTATAATTCCGCTTTGAAAATCAACATTGATGCGGTCTTTAATATTAAATTTATTAAATTTTGAAATTTCATCAAGAAAAACATCCGGATTAACAAGCACACCGGCACCAATATAAAGTTTTGTATTTTTGTTTAGAAAACCCGATGGAACCTGTCTTACTTTATATTCCTGTCCATCATAAACAATTGTGTGTCCCGCATTAGGCCCCACACCACCCCTCGCAATTATGTCATAATTGTCCTCCAAAGAAAGATAGGAAATTATTTTTCCTTTTCCTTCATCACCAAATTGCCCGCCAACAACTATATTGCACATCTTAAATTTAGAAATTTAGATTTAAAAATTTAATTATTAATTGTTTTTTTGTGAATTAAAATTTATAAATTAAATGAATTTTTAAAATTTTAAAATTAATATTATTTTAAATCTAATTAGTTATAAAAATTTTAAGGATAAAATTTTAAAAATAAAATTTAATAATTATAAAATGGTTTATGGTTCGCATGGGTTTTTGAGGAGGTCAAGAAACACATTAAAAGGAAAACCGAGAGATAGTGGAAAGATAAGCATAAGAAGGTACTTTCAGGAATTTGATATTGGAGAAACGGCAGGAATAAGTATAGATGTCCAATACAGGAACATTCCGTATCCAAAATTTAACGGCAAGGTAGGGAAAATTAAAGGAAAGCAGGGAAGGGCATATTATATAAATATAAACGATAACGGAAAAAGAAAAGATATTCTTGTAAGTCCCGAGCATTTGCAAAAGATTATTAATAAGAAAGATAAGAAAGCATAAAAAAAGATAAGAAAGCATAAAAACAGGTTATTTAAGTTAAGATGAAAATTACAGAGAAGAAATTAACTACTCTTTCTCATGTCAGGGAAATTTTGCTGAAAAGAGAAAAGATAGCAATAGACGGTGAGCCGATGACTGACGACCAGAAAAAATTACTGAATTATGCGAATAAATTTTCAAAATTGTCTGTCCGGGATACGAAAGAGCTACAAAAGAAACTGAAGGGCATAAAATTACACCTTTCAGATGTTCAAATCGTGAAAATTATAGATATGTTGCCGAAAAATATTGATGAGATAAGAGCGATCTTTTCAAAGGATGAAAAATTTAGTTATAATGCCGATGAGCTCAAGCAGATTCTCGATTGTGTAGCCCAATATATCTAAATTTAATTTTTCTTTTAAAAAAGAAGTGCCTAATTTATTGAAAAATTTAAAGCAAAATTAAAGCAAAATTAAAGCAAAATTTATACCAAAATGGAAAGTAAGAAAGACAGTTATGTCAGAATTTTGGACTCAAAAGAAGTTAGCGAAGATAACGCACCGTTTAAGATAATGCCGGCTGTTCAGGCGGTTGGAGAAGAGTATTGGACATTGCTTGAAGTTGCTCCGAAGGATAATGTAAAATTAGAGGTTAAAGAAAGAGCGTATATAGGCGATGAAAAAAGAGACAAAGTAGACCATATAATAAAAAGAATAATTTACAATGACCTTTCAAATAGTGCAAAAAATGTATTAGTTGAAGTAATTTCCGGGATTGTAATGGACCGGGAAAAATATTTTATTCAGTTTATGAATACAATCGGCCCTCTGAATGTCCGAATGCACTCTCTGGAAACATTTCCAGGTATTGGAAAAAAACTGACATCAGAAATTATAAATGAAAGAAACATTAAACCATTTGATGACTTCAAAGATCTTAAAAAAAGAGTGAAAAATGTCGGTGATGTTCCAACACATCTTGCAGAGAAAATCGTCGAAGAACTAAAAGGTGAAAGTACGCATTATTTCTTCATAGATTTGAAGAACATGGACAGGGTTGCAGGAGAACGAACAGGGACGGAAAGAAGCAGAAGAGAAGAATACGATAATCGGCCCATATACAGAAGGAGATAAAAATAAAAGTTAAAAGATGAATCAGATATTTAGCGAGGTCTATAGAGAAGGAAGAAATATAGCAACAAAAAATAAATTTAAGGGAAATACTGTATATGGTGAAAAGATCATATCTGAAAAAGGTAACGAATTTCGTTTTTGGAACCCTGAAAGAAGTAAATTGGCAGCAGCAATACAGAACGGACTAAGAAACTGGACTCTAAAAAAGGACCATAATGTCCTCTATCTTGGTGCATCTTCGGGAACAACTCCCAGTCATGTGGCTGATATTGCAAATATGGTTTTTGCGGTTGAAATTTCAAAAAGAATGATGCGAGACCTTATACAAATCTCCGAAGTCAGAACAAATGTAATTCCCATTCTGGCAGATGCGTCAAAACCGGAAACATACATGGACAGAATATTGTCTGTTGATTTTATTTATCAGGATGTTGCACAGCCAAATCAGGCGGAAATTTTAAACAAAAATGCGGAAATTTTTAAGCCGAAATTTGCGATGCTCGCAATAAAGGCACGAAGTATAGATGTAACAAAAAATCCGTCCCAGATTTTTAAAAAAGAAATAGGAAAACTGAATAATTTTGAGGTTATTGAAATTATAAAACTGTATCCTTATGACAAGGATCATGTTCTTGTAAATTTGGGATATAATGGATAAGTCAATCACCCACTAATGAATTGATGGGCTTGTTTCGTGAGAGATAAGGGAAACTGGTTGATTAGGGGCTTTGAAAACAAAACAAAATGCGAGAACAAAAACAAAAGTTATCAGGAGAGTTAAAGGACACACCTGCGGATACTTCTCTATTCTGTAGCTCTGTAAATTGTTCATTAAACAGAGAGGAAACTCTCAGTGTGGACGATATAGTACTGACTGATAACAACCCCGAAAAGAACCAGAACCCACAGTCTAGCAGGACTGGATAGGACCCGTGGGTTTCTGTTTTAAACATATAGGCAAATTCATCCAACCAGCAAAACTGGTCGGTTTTCTTTGCCTTTTTATATAAATTTTAAAAAATTTAAATTTTAGATGAATATAGCAATCTCACACTCGGATGCAGATGGAATATTGACAGTAGTTATGCTTTTAAAAGTAACACATGCCGATAAGGTTTATTTTACCTCTCCCGCAAAGATGATAAGAACAATAGGCAATTCGATATATACTGACAACATAAAAAACAATTTGCATATATTTGACATTTCAGGAACCAGATCAACGATTACCGCTTCATCCGTATTTGAAAATGCGTTGTGGATTGACCATCACGAATGGAATGAAAATCAGGAATATGTGAAAAATTTTGAAAATGTCAAAGCGGTTGTAAATCCGGAAGCAAAAAGTGCAACCCGCGTTGCTGCAGAACATTTTCACATAAGTTCAAATCTGGTGAAGTATGCAGATGAAATAGACACAAATGATGTTAAAGCAACAGAAAGCGAAAGAATACTCTATATTACCGAAAATTTCAGGGCTACTTTGTCTTATTACAAAATGCTTGAATTTGCAAGAAAACTTGCGGTTGATGAGAATGAAATTTACAATCATTTTTATGATAAAATAATTGAAGATCGCAAAATTTTGACACAAAAGGCAATAAATTTCGCAAAGGATAATGTTGTATTTGAAAAAATAAATGCTCTGAATATAGGAATAATTGAAGCCAGTGAATCACTTCCTGTAAGTAAAATTTCCGACAATATTGAATGCGACATTCTTGTGGCAGTAATGCATCAAAAAGGAATTATCCCGACTACAAAATTAGAATTTAGATCAAAGAATATTGATATATATGCTGTCGCAAAGGAATTTGGCGGCGGCGGGCACAAATATGCGAGCGGAGCAACATTACAGGGAACGGCTGGAAGGGAATTTATATTGGAAAATCTCAGGATGTTGCTGGGGCATTAATTTTAAGTATTGAGTATCGGCTAAAATCAAAAATCAACCAAATTAACGATTGCCATTCAAACAAAATGTATATTTCTCTCCATGCTTTCTATAAATATTAGACATGTTACAAAATAACCTTTATTTTTAAAAGCAATAAATTTTAATATCTGAACGAAGTGAAGTTATTTCAAAACTTGCTTTTGAAATATACTGAAAATCTTTGAGATTTTCAATCTTTAAAAAATCTGTGGGATTTTTTAAATACTGAAACCTTTGGTTTCAATCTTTAAAAATTTACGAAATTTTTAAATACAGAAAACTATGTGTTTTTAATCTTTAAAAATCAACATGATTTTTAAATGAGAACGAAGTGAACTTATACTTTTTTGGTATTTGTTTAGCTAATTGAATTTTACTGAAACCTTTGGTTTCAATCTTTTAAAATTTATGAAATTTTAAAATTACCTTGTCATATCTTGTTTTTGTAGTTATTTTTTCATATTTTTGACACTTAATTTTTTAAGCAGATAAACAAGTACATTTTCTGATAAGCAAGTCCATACTTTATAGATTCAATACGAAAATAAATTTAGAAAGAATTATAATTATATATCCAAAATAAAAAACAAATCCAAAATTTAAAAATGCGCGGAAAACAAAAAAGGACAAATGCCGGGGATATTATGAGTGCAGGAATTGTGACTGCTGAAAACAACATGACATTGTTAAATGTTGCAAGAACCATGTCTGATAAAAAAATAGGAAGTATTATCGTGGTAAATTTATCTCACGAACCTGTTGGATTGATCAGGGAGACAGATATTTTAAGAGCAATATCAAAATATGAACAAAAATTTTTTGATTTAACTGCACAGGAAATAATGTCAAAACCGCTGATTACTGTCCCTGCTACAACAGATGTTGAAAGGGTTGAAAAAGAGATGAAGAGGCACAAGATTAAACACCTGCCTGTTATTTCGTCGGGAAAGGTAATTGGAATCGTAACAACAAAAAATCTGGTTGATTATTTGGGAAAATGGGAAATTAAGGACTGAAATTTTAATGAAATTTTAAATTTTAAAATACATAAAATTTAAATGATGTTCGTGCACGATGTCCGGTTTTTAAGCAGATATCCTTTTCTAAAAGAATCAAAGGAGTATATTGAAGGGAAAAATTTAAGTATAGATGCAATTGCCGAAAGCCCTGTTTACGGAAGTGCGATTAAGATAGCGATAGAAAGGATTATAAACGGAATTAAGAGAAAAACAAAGTATTCTCCGATTTTAAATTTAGAGGATACAGGTTATGAAATTTACCTGATTTCCTTTCCTTTGTCAAAAATTTTTTTGAGTCAGGCAGAAGTCAGTGAAAATTTAAGACAATTGTATGCAAAAAGTGAAGGTATGTTATTTGAAACATTTATAAAGAAAGAAAATGAAAATGTGAGGACAGAAATTTTAAGGGAAATTTTAAATTTTTCCCGTTCCCAAAACAGATATGTTATTTACTTTGCTGATTACCTGTTTTATACCAAAAATTTAAAGGACGGAAAATTAGACCTGATTAACAGAAGAATGAATAACGGCCTTGTTGAAGTAAATGAGAACGAACTGATAACCATAGCAAGAGACATTTTAGAGAGAAAGTATGCCATGACATTAAATTTAAGTGGTGTCAATTTGCCTGAAATTATCGTTGAAAAGGCGAAATTACTGAAAAACGAAATAAAAAAAATAGAGGGCGAAATTTCTCCTAAAATCAGTGTCCGGTTTAAAACAAATCAGGAAATGCCTCCCTCAATTGCCCGCATAATCCAGAAAATTGAAAATAAAGAGAATACGAACCATAATGAAAGATTCGTGCTTGCATCGTTTTTGCTCAACAAAGAAATACCTGTTGAAGAAATAAAAAAAATTTTCGCTCATTCCTCAAATTACGATGAAAAAAAAACATCTTATTATTTGGACTACTTATCAAAGAGAAAATATACATGTCCTTCTTATACTACCATGAAGAGTTTGGGCATAATGATAAGTGAGGAAGAGGAAAAATTTAAAAATCCGCTTGCTTACCGAAAAAAGGAAAAATAGGTCTAAATTTATAATGTTGAAATTTTAGGTAATAATTTTTAAATTAGGATAATTATTTTGTGAGAGATATTTTAAAAATCTGCTTAATATGTTCATTTACAAAATAATCTGCGTAGGTCCTATAACTTATAAAAATATTAGTAAAAAAACAGTAACTATTCAGAGGGTATTTTCAAAATGAAATTTTGAAATACTGAAACCTTTGGTTTCAATCTTTAAAAAATTTGTGAGATTTTTTAAATACATGACTATCGGCTATTGACCGAATTAAATGTCATTAATTTATTTACTTTCTTTCCTATATTATTTATATGAATGCAAGCATAAATAATATAA
>MNZY01000087.1 GCA_001873845.1 Candidatus Altarchaeum sp. CG2_30_32_3053
CCAATTATTGCTGCAATTACTGCTACAGTGAGCAGCACATCTGATTTTCCCTTAATCTCGTTTTTATCTATTTTTTCCATTTTAATTTTTATTAAATTTCGTTTTTATTTAGGTTATTTATTGTTTAGGTTATTTATTGTTTAGGTTATGTTATTTATTTTTCTTTTCCCACCATATCATCGCGGTTATCGTTTTACCTTTTAAAACCAAATTTCCATTTTCTTTTATCCCAAATTTCCCGGTGGGAAAGATAGGTTTTATCAAATTTTTAGACAAATATTCTTTTAAAATTTTCTCTTGGTTCGGTGTTTCAATATCAAGCATGTGTTTGAATTCATTCGCCGCATCATCCAGATTTTTGAATTTTTGAGTATAGTTTGTTTCATAAACTTCAATATTCGCGTAGATGCCCATCTGGTAAAGCATATTGTAAATGTAATTGGATTTTGGTCCCGAGATATACTCGCGACCCAATCTATGATATATTTCTTTATATCTTTTTTCCCAGGGCGTTTCACCAGCAGAATAGAATATATATACATACTCATTTGCCAAATCATTCATCTTTTTAAGTGCGTCCTGTAAACTGAGCATATCAAGAGAAAATGAAGATATCACAATATCGTGCTTTTCAATTTCATCAATATTTACTTCTTCCCATTTTTTATTTATACAAGCGAGATTATTTAAATTTTCTTTTTCTATATTCTGCTTTAAACATTCAAACATTCCCATGGCAGGTTCAACTGCGGTGACTTTTTTAACCATTTTTGCAAGAGGAATTGCAAGTGTTCCGGGACCTGCTCCTATATCCAGAATAGTTGATGTGGAATTTATTTTTAATTTTTCTATTTGCAGCATTGCTCTTTCGCGATTATTCTCTTTCACCCGCTCATCATACTTTTTTGCTTTATCCTTATCGTGCCATATCATTGAGCAACTTTTGTGTTTCTTTCCATGAGATGAATTCTGTTTTGTTTTCATCCAGAGTTCATTGAAGTCAATTTCTTCAATTGATTTTATTTCACACATTTTTTATTTACTTTTAGTTACTTTGTTTTGATTTATTTTGATTTGCATGCAAAATTCGTTGTATTGCAAAATTCGTCCGATGTACAATCAGCATCACTATTACAAAACTTTTTCGTTTCCCAATTGTTAAAACAATTGAATTCTTGTTCTATGGCATCAACTATTCTTGGTGTGCGGGCAAATATAATATCTCTATCCAATATACAAAATCTATTGTTTTTTACTGCATCAACAGACGACCATAATTTATTCTTCTTTATTTCATTAACAAAACTACTTCCACTTCCTTTGCCGTAGAAATCGTTGGGAAGGAGAATTATATTTGGATTTCTTCCTACAATTGCTTCAATGTTTATATCAACTTTTTTAGGAGTATCTGAAAAAATGTTTACTCCTCCTGCAATAGTTGCAGCATCATGTATATATGTATCGCTACCTACTGCAAGTGTTTGCGTCCCTCCAAATATAAGAATCTTTGGTGGATTCGTCATTTCTTCCTTTTTGTTTCTTATCTTTTCTACTTTATTTTTCAGACCTTCTGATAGTTTTTCTGCCTCTTCAACTTTATTTATAACTCTACCTATAAGTTTTATGTTTTTCTCAATGATATCTTCTATGTCTTTGGCAGAAGCAACCGCAACAGTAGTTATATTCATATCTTCAAGAGTTTGTGCTAATTTTGTATCAACATAAATAAAAACAACATCCGGACTTGAATTTACAATGAACTCAACACTTGGCGGATAAATGATGCTTGGAATTTTTAATGCCTCTGGAGGATACTTGCAAAGGTCGGTTTTTAAAATTATTCTGTCCCCCGCACCAAGGGCAAACAAATTTTCTGTTGGTGCAGGATGTCCCGATACGATTCTTTTTGGCTCACGATATATTGTAACATTTCTGCCTAAATAGTCAGTTATAGTAATAGGATAATTTACAGAATAATTTGTAGGAGTTATTGTTTTAATTCCAAATAATTCAGGATGAATACATTTTGCGAATTCTTCAAGACCCTGTATTAAACGCGGATTTGCCCATGTTATCTGCGATTCAATAACACATATTCTGTCATTTTTAATTGCATCAATATTTTTCCACCCAGGTCTTGATTTTATTACTTCTTTTAATTCATCCGGATTAAATTTATCTAAATCTGCAGTAATAATTATAATATCCGGGTTTTTGTTCACAATTTCTTCTGTATTTGCCTCAAATG
>MNZY01000031.1 GCA_001873845.1 Candidatus Altarchaeum sp. CG2_30_32_3053
CTTATGCTCCATGTTCCCCAGTTCATAAATAGATTAAGATTACATAAAAATAAACTATACTTGAGAAAGATAGAGCATAGTGCGTGAAATTAAAAATCGAGATGCTATAAGGTAATTAAAAAATGAACCCTTACAACTACACTTTAAAATGAGTAGGAAATGAGTGAATTTAAACCACTATGCGGATAAGAGGCGTAATGTTTACTTTTTTGGATTTTTTCATAAATCGAGTAACGAGAGGTAGTTTTCTATTTTCAAAGTTGAGATTTAACCGATGCCTTAACCCGCGACAGAAAAATCAATATTGTTGAATTAGGGTCAGACATCCTTCTGGAATTTGCTAAACTTCGCTTCCGGCAGGCTCACAAAGATGAATCACTAAAACGCGCACAGGAAGCCCTCCGGATTACTGGCCGCTGTGAGTACCGGCTGGCTCAGGCGGACATCCACAATTTCCTTGCGGAATTTTATTTTAATTCAGGGGACTTAGCGAAGGCAAAAGAACATGCCGGGATTGCTGTTGAGCGTGCTTCGTGCGGGTATGTGCCGGCTCTTGCGAAGGCGAATGAAATTTTAAATAAAATTAAGGGAATCTAATCTTTTATTGTAATTTAAATTTTAATAAAGTAATGTAATAAAAATGGGAGCAATTGCAATTGAAACCCCGAAACATTTTGAAAAGGAGTTGAAAACTATCGCGGATACGGAGCATATAGCAGAAAGCGTTGCGATTAAAAAACTTTTAGATATGGGCGTGCAAAAGTGGAAAGAAGAGAGGGCATTGAAACTGCTGGAAGAAGGAAAGGTAACTCTCTGGAAGGCATCTGAGCTTGCCGGCGTAAGTTTATGGGAGATGTTGAATCTCGTTGAAAAAAGAAATATTTCTCTTCCAATAAGCGCTTCCGATGTTATTGAAGATATTAAAGACGCTATAAAAGATGAATTTCATTCTTGACGCAACTCCTTTGATCCATGTAACTAAAGCAGGTTACGATTGGATATTCAATAAATTTGAGATTATAATCCCGGGAAAGGTTTATGAAGAGGTCGTTGAAACCGGGAAAAGTATTGGTGCGAAAGACGCTTTCGTAATAGAAAAATTAATCAAGAATGATACTATACTAATCCGCACGTAAAATTTGGAACTTTTTTGTTAGAAGATTTTTAAGTTCATCCAGGTAGTCATTTAGATTATCAAATAAGTTGGCTACTGCTTCTTTGAATTCGTTAAAAGTTTCATAATATTTGTTGTGAACTAATATTTTTTTCATGAATTTCCATAATCTTTCTATTAGATTGAGGTTGGGGGAGTAGGGTGGTAGGAAAAACAGCTCAATGTTGTACCATTCTGCAAAAATTGTTGTATATTCGGCATGATTGTAATTTGCGTTGTCCAGTATTATGGTTATGGTTTTATCCAGGTATATTTCTCTGGCTTTTAGAAAGAATTCAACGACTCGCGATGAGTTACATGATTCTTCGGTGAAAAAGGGTATAACGGATAATTTGTTTAGATTTAACGCTCCGAGAATATTAATTCTTTTTCTTCCGGTGTTTGCATTAACATTAATTGTGCCTTTCGCTCCTTTAAGTTGCCACATTCTTGCATTTACCACATTATGTTGGAGATGGCACGGATCAAAGAAAAGAACAACCCTATCCTCTGATTCCATTAATGTTTTTATTTTTTCAATAAACTCTTTTTGTACTTCTACAGAAGGGGTTTTACTTGAGACCTTTCTGGTTTTTTTAAAGGATAAACGAAGTTTTTTTTAAGAATTTTTTGCACATGATTTAAATGATAGGTTATTTTATATTTATCTTCAATATATTTTTTAGCCGCTTTCGCATAAGCAAATGAACCTTTACCCGTCTCCTTTTTCAACTCAGATAATTGTGTCTTGTTTAATTTTGATTGCCCTCCTTTGTATTGGAACATAAGCAGGGCTGAAACTCCCCCATTGTTGTAAATTTTTATCCAATTGCTGAGTGTGTTATTTGTTACTGAAAGAAAATCTGCAATCTTCCCATATTTCCAACCAGCATACATCAGTTTAAACGCCCGAACGCGTTTCAATGCTTTTGCTGATTTAATCTTCTTTTCAACAACCACAAGCTCATAGTATTCCTTTTTTGAAATTTGAACCCTTTGAAATTTTTCACCATTTCTCATTTTTAAAAAATATTTGATTTAAGCATGCGTTAAATGTTTGAGTGCGCATACCCCCCAAAGATTAAATGATTTGCAATTCATTCAGAAAATCAGGGGAGTTACAATTACATATTAAAAACAGATATATAAAAAGTTACAAAAAATAGATGCGGATTAGTATATAAGGGTTGAAAACATATCCGATAGAAAATTTTATCAATTTGTTTGTGGTTTAGCGTCCGACGTAAATCTCCCGCTCCATCAGGGGGAAGCGGAAGTACTGGTTTTGGCAAAAGAGAAAAATGCGTTAGCAATCATTGATGAACATGATGCGAGAAATATCGGAAAAGTATTGAATGTTAAAGTCAGGGGGTCCATGTATTTATTTACATTACTCTACAGGAGAAATTTGATTGAGAAGAACGAATTAATAAATGCACTGGACGCTCTGGTCGGCTCCGGCTGGAGAATAAGTTTAGCAGATTATCAAAAGGTCAAAGGAGCGTTAGAAGAGATTTAGCTGATAATATAATATCTCCTGAAGCAGGCGGACGCCCACAATTTCCCTCCCGGAATTTTATTTAAATTCATGGGAATCTGAGAAGGCAAAGGAACATGCTGGGATTCGCTACGGAGCGTGCTTCGTGCAGGTATGTGCCTGCTCTTGCGAAGGCACAGGAAATTTTAAATAAATTATGAGTAATCTTGGAAACTTAAAAGTTGTAATTGAAATTTAATCAATAAAATCCAAAAGCATTAAAAACATTTATTGAATATGGCAAACGAAGTTGTGACATTCACGGCGAAGCACATAACAAAAAGGGCGGCGGAAACGGCAGTTGAAACGGGGGTTTATGCCCGCAAGGATGAATTTATTGAAAATGCGATTGAAACCCTTTTATCCGCAAGGAAGGACGTAAAAGCAGACATCGCCTGTGAGTTGTACAAAAAAGGGGATATTTCCATTGGAAAGGCAGCGGAAATGCTGGGGAAGAACATAGAAGAGATGAAACTTGAACTGCACGGGAGAGGCATTAAAAGAAGAACGGGTGATGACATAAAAAACACAAAGGAGGGGGCAAATATTGCCATAAAATTTGTAAATCCGAAAACCAATAAATGACCGGGATACCAAAATGACTTTCGTGATTTTAGATGCGGACTTTTTAAGCTCATTTCTGAAGATACAAAAACTAAACTGTATAAAGGAGTTCTTTGGCATGGATGAATTAATTGTCACCACTGCGGTTTTTAGAGAGATTTCAATGACGAAATTAATCAATAATCTGATTGAAATACGATGGATAAATGTGGAGGAAATAAAAGAAGAATCTTGGGATATCAAGCTAATTGATAAACGTGAATTTAGTGAGTTAGGTGAAGGAGAAAAAGAGAGCATATTGTGGTGCAAGAAACATCCTGACTCGATTTTTCTGATTAATGACAAAAAAGCACGTACAATCGCATGGCGAAACATCATAAAGGTTTTTGGTTGGAGTTATTTAGTGCCTTGACGAAAGCTCTAAATATCAGAATGATTCTTTCTTATGAATGTTCACGCAGCGTTTACGATGGTTAAAAATCAAACTGCTTTTAAACTTCAAAAACAAATAATTAAAAAATAGGCTTCACTATAGTTAATGAGATTTCTCCGAAATCTCGTTATAACGAGAACCTTCGATTGTGGTAATCACAACATGTCTCCACGGGTATCGATTTATATTGGTGTGAATATAATTAGAGTGGTAATCAATAACCTACACTCATAATTAATAATACCCACTAATAAACGACAAGTTGGGACGGTGAAGGCGTCTGCCCTCTTCCTGCGTTTCCTATCATTTTAATATGTTTGGAAGTTGTAGAAGCCTGCGGATACCTCATCGTTTTAACTTAAACCGATATCGGTAAGAGTACGTGGTGATCACAACAATAGTTGATTTTCATAATTCCAAAAATCTTCGATTTTTGCAATCGTGAAACGAACGTTCCTATACGATAAAAATCCGGTTTAGACAATATCTAAATCCGTTTAAGGCTATGCCTTAATCCGTTTAAGGATATGCCTTAAAGGCTCTCCTGTCGGAGAAGGCTCGCTAAAGCGACGGCTTTTTATTGTAAATTCATATAGTTTATAGTACGATAAAAAATGCTTGAAATAAAAAATCTCACGGTTGAGGTTAAAGGAAAGGAGGTTTTAAGGGGCATAAACCTTAAAATCCTGGAAGGTGAAACCCACGCGCTTTTCGGACCTAACGGAAGCGGGAAAACGACACTGCTTATGGCAATAATGGGTTTCAGCCAGTACCGTGCAGTAAAAGGAAAAATATACTTCATGGGCGAGGACATAACAAACCTGCCGGTAAACGAGAGGGCAAAGAAGGGAATAGGCATCATGTTCCAGAGACCGCCCACGATATACGGGCTGAAAACAAAAGACATGGCTGTGATATGCGGCAGCGGTGAAAGTAACGTTGACGTCGGTAAGCTCGCTGTCGAATTGAACATGACGCAGTTTCTTGAGCGTGACATAAACGACGGGTTTTCAGGAGGTGAGATAAAACGCTCAGAGCTTTTGCAATTGCTTGCGCAGAATCCAATGCTGTCGCTTATTGACGAGCCGGAGTCGGGCGTTGACCTTGAGAATATTTCATTAATCGGGAGCGCAATCAATAAGCTGCTTGAGAAAGACTTCCAGAAGAACAGGAAGCATTCAGGCTTGATAATCACTCACACCGGGCACATCCTTGATTACGTGACTGCGGACGTCGGGCATCTCCTGATGGATGGAACAATTAAATGCACTGCAAACCCGTTTGACATGCTCTGGGAGATCAAGAAAGGCGGCTATGAGAAATGTGTCGAGTGCATGGAATGCAAAATTTCAGAATATAAGAACAAATAAAATAAAAATGATAGATAATAACGTTAAATTAAAAGCTCAGGAAGCAAAAGAGAAAAAAGCGCCGCTGGGACCGGACATTAACTTATGGGAGTTTTCAGACGGGGCGCCGCGTTACGGGTACCTGCCTGACGTCTCAAAGCTTTCCGACGGTGAGAAAAAGGACATGGTGGCTGTGGGAGTTGACGCGAGCGAGAAAAACCGTTCCGGGACATTCGTCCAGAAAGACCATTCGGTTGTTCATTCCGCTTCAATGCAGGACGGATTGGACGTTATGAGCATAGATGATGCGTTAAAGAAGTACGGCGGGCTTACCGAGTATTTCTGGAAAGCCGTTGACCCCGGCGCGGATAAATACACTGCGCAGGCTGAACTGAAGCAGACGAGCGGTTACTTTATAAAATCTAATAAGGGCGTAAAAACCATATTCCCTGTTCAGTCATGCCTTTATCTTGCAAGCGAGCATTTAGCCCAGAACGTCCACAACGTGATTATCGCTGAAGAAGACTCCGAATTAAACATAATCACCGGATGCTCTACGGCATCGCACGTGACATCAGGGATACACATAGGCATCTCGGAGTTTTACGTGAAGAAGGGCGCTAAAATAGTTTTCACGATGATTCACAACTGGAATGAGAACGTCGTCGTAAGGCCGAGGAGCGTGATTATCGTCGAGGAGGGAGGCACGTTTATTTCAAACTACATCTGCATGAGCAAAACAAAGTCGCTTCAGATGTACCCGACTGTTCACCTCAACGGTAAAAACTCGGTTGCGCGATTAAACAGTATCCTTGTCGCACCTGAGGGCGCTGAAATGGACGTAGGGTCAAGGGTGATACTTAATGCCGAAGGGTCGAGGGCTGAAATTATCTCAAGAACGATTACGAAAGGCGGGAAGATAATCGCCCGCGGCCATCTCGTAGGAAACGCGAAAAACATTAAAGCACACCTTGAGTGCAGGGGGCTTATACTCTCGGATGAGGGTTACGTTCACGCGATTCCCGAGCTTGACGGGAACGTGAGTGACGTTGACATGAGCCACGAGGCTGCCGTCGGTAAAATAGCGCAGGCTGAGATTGAATACCTGATGGCGCGCGGGCTTACCGAGGATGAGGCGACGTCAACGATTGTCCGGGGCTTTTTGAACGTTAACTTCGAGGGGCTGCCTGATGCGCTGAAAATGGAGATTGACAGGGCTATAGGGCCAAGCAGCGTGAAAGGCATGTGAACCGTGATGCTGCCTTGCGATTATAAAAAATGGAAATCGTTCCTTTATCAAAAGAAACACTTGCACAGGCAATAGACCTGACTCTAAAAGTTTTCAGGGAATCAAAGCCGGGAGATTTTGATTACCCGCCGAAATGGCTTAAATTCAGCATAGAGAATTACGGGAATGAACATGGTTATGGCTATTCCTTGGGTTATTGGGTTGCCGGTTGAGAATAAGAAAGTTATCGGTATAACCGGGTTATACACAATGCCGGAGGATGAAAAAGAAGCGAACTGGGTAGCATGGTTTTGCGTTGAACCGGATTACCGGGGGAAGGGGCTTGGAAGCAGGTTACTGGATTTAATGATAGAGAAATCAAAAAAAGCAGGTAAAAAATTCTTACGGCTTTACACGTCAGACGGCGAAATTGAAAAAGAGGCAAGGGAATTATACAAAAAATCAGGGTTTGTTACGACAAAAACAAAGAAAATCGAGGGTGAGAATGAAACAAAAATTTATATGGAATTAAAGTTAAATTCCGGTAATGAATAGCGAATAATTAATAAAACAAAAATTTAGGAAGGTGATTTTATTAAAATAATTGAAATAATTGAAGGAACGTAAATTTTAATAATCATTGAATTTTAATTTAATCAAAAGGGTAACTCAAATTCACCACAACAAACAAAAAAACAATTAAAACAACAAAAACAACAAAAATAAAACAAAATTAAAAAATGACAAAAACAGAGGAGAATTTAAAGGCAGCTTTTGCCGGGGAAAGCCAGGCGAGAAACAAATACACGTTTTATGCGAAGACCGCGAGAAACGAGGGATACCATTATATAGCAAAGATATTTGAGGAGACCGCCGATAACGAGATGGAGCACGCTAAGGAGGAGTTCAAGCTTCTTAAACAGTTAGGCAGCACAAAGGAAAACCTTAATGAGGCAGTATGCGGCGAGGACTACGAGACAAAAAGCATGTACCCCGAGTTTGCAAAAATTGCTAAAGAGGAGGGTAACCTGGCTGCTGCTGTTTTGTTTGAGCAGGTTGCCAAAGTCGAGAAAGAGCACCGAGAGAGGTATAAGATTCTGCTTAAGATGGTTGAAGAAGGAACCGTGTATAAGCGTGATAAGCCGATTAAATGGAGGTGCAGTAAGTGCGGATTCGTTTATGAAGGCACCGAGCCTCCCGTGAAATGCCCCCTGTGCAAGCATGAAAGAGAATACTACAAGCCCTTTGAACTTTGAGTTTAATTAAAATTATCGGCGTTTCATAAAAATCAAAATTTTCAAACGTACGGTTATGTTTTCCATAAACCGCGCAAATTGGGGAATTCGCGGTTAATTTTAATTTTAATTTCCGGGTTTGAATTTTGAAAAATATTCGCGGTTCTCAAGTCAGTGGTGATTGCATTCTTCAACGATATTTATGCCGGGCATAGTCGGCTTGGTTAACTTATCGCAAAAACACATATCCTGCGTCCGGTACTACGCACGATACACGGGTGCGGTGTTCCTGCTTTTCCCGGGTTTCGTTTACTTGATGTCCGGGATTACGTCAGGAGGTACGCTATTTTCGCAGTTCACGGGAGTGTAATGGAAAGCAGGCGAAAAGCAGGGAAAACCGGTGAAAATTAAATGAAAATTAAGTGATTCATTGAGTTTAATTAAATCCAAATTTATAATATTAATACAACAGCAGATTTGAGATATATAAAAATTAATTTAACTGTCATTAAGTTTATTACAAAAAAGGCTGGACCCCGGTCTATAAGCGAATGCTTCGGGTCGGTGGAGACAATCGTGCATTCCCTCCATCGTCAATAAAATTGCCTACCTCGGGCGTCTCTAAAAATTAGGGGCGAGAATGTACTTGTGATTTCAAGTGATAAAACAAAAATAACTAAAAACAAAAAATGAGCTCAGCCATAACAATAGGAAAAACAAAGGATAACAGAATAAATGTAATATCAGTAAATTTAAAATGATGTTTATCCCAAAAGATAGATTGCGAACCAGTTCGGATATAAATTGTTGTACGAAAGCCAGAGCGCAAGATTTGCTGTTAAAAAAGTTAGATTTTGTTATAATAACCCTGTCCCCAAGACACCTGCTGTCCGTGACAGGTGAAGAAACAGCTTAAAGAATAATACCGTTAAAATAACTTGAAAATAAACAGGGAATGAAGTATGAACAGACAGAGATACTTTGATTATATTGGGGGAAAACTCAATATTTTATCGAGAAGAATAGAAACAAATGGTAAATTAAATTTTCTTGATATTCATAGTCATTCTGAAAATTTTTATCTTCATTTTTTCAACTTACTTTATGGTTATGAATTAGTGAACTTAAATCGCAAACTCCAAAACGTTGAAGCTATTGATTTAATTGACGACAAAAACAAAATTCTCATACAAGTTTCTGCAACTAGTACAAAACAAAAAATTGAATCAGCATTAAGTAAAGACATAATAAAAAACCATACTGATTACACCTTTAAGTTTATTTCTATCTCAAAGGACGCATCCGGTTTAAAAAAAAATAATTACGTAAATCCACATTCAATAAAATTTATACCACAGCAAGATATATATGATATAGCTACAATTCTAAATGACATTCGAAGTAAAAAGATAGATGAAATTAAAGCTATTTATGAGTTTATCAAGGAAGAACTTGGCGTAGAAGTTGACATTGTTAAGCTTGACAGCAATTTGGCAACAATAATAAATATTTTATCAAAAGAACAGTGGGATGAAACTGATCATACTATGACTATAAACAGTTTTGAAATAGAAAGGAAAATTACATTTAATGAGTTAAAAAATAAAAGTTATATTAAAGAGTATTGTCTGTATCATCCAAGAGTTGATTAAAAATATGCCGAATTTGATGCTATGGGTGTTAATAAGAGCAAATCTGTATTAGCATCAATTCATCGTTTGTATTTAGATTACAAAAACAAAAGCGATGCAGATACTATTCTCTCATTAGTTACGGAGGGAATAAAAGAAAAAGTGTTAAACAGTAACAATTTTGAGCATATACCAATTGAGGAATTAGACTTATGTATTGATATTCTTGTTGTTGATGCATTTATACGCTGTAAAATATTTGAGGACCCGGAGGATTATTCTTATGCTACTTCCTGATAATATACGCCCTGAAAACAGCATTTATTATAATGGGGCATTTTTAATTCAAGTCTTAAAAGAGAAAAATAATCTTGATATGTTAGAATTATATCAAGAAGTAAAAAAAATTAAAAATATGACTTTTCCCATTTTTACACTTTGTATAGATTGGTTATATCTGGCAAATATTGCTGAACTTAGTAATGGGAGGATAAAACTATGTTCTTAAAATATCTTAAAATTACAAAAGAGAATTCAGTAATTCGCGATATACAATTTAGGAAAGGTATTAATTTAATAGTTGATGACAGTGTTGGAAAAATTACGGGAAATAGTGTTGGGAAAACTACTGTCCTGAAATTGATTGATTTTTGCTTTGGTGCAAATAAAAAAATTATCTGGGAAGATCCTGAAAATAAAAAACAAGATTATACGCTTGTGAAAAACTATTTAATTGAAAATGCGATATTAATTACTTTATGCTTAACTGAAAATATAGATGATGAGAATGCACCAAACATAATAATAGAACGCAATTTCATAAGTAGCGATAGAGAAGTTGTTCGAAAAATAAATGGTAAAAGTTATACAGATAAAGAATTTGAACCAAAATTGAAAGAAATATTTTTTCCTGAGAATATAGCTGAAAAACCTACTCTAAGACAAATAATTTCCCATAATATTCGTTATGAAGATTTAAGCTTGACAAGTTGTAATAAAATTAAAATTTTATGGAAAAATTTCTAAAATGTTGTTGAAAAATTTCACATTTTAGAATCGAGACATAAAATCAAAAAAGCATTTAGTTGTTGAACCTTTTTTGTTTTATTTAATGCCTTTCCTAAAAATTATTTTTTTTGTGCAAGGCATATTTTATCCCTTTTTTTTTCACTATTTTCTTGTATTATATCCTCTGTGAACTGGGTTGTATGATATGAACAGAAGTAGGTT
>MNZY01000035.1 GCA_001873845.1 Candidatus Altarchaeum sp. CG2_30_32_3053
TCAATATAAATGAAATAGATAAACTCAAAAATGAAGAAATATATGATGATTGGTTTAAAAATAATAATCTAAAAATAATATCGATTGGAAGATTACATGCCTCAAAAGGATATGAATATCTCTTAAAAGCATTTAAACTTCTTAGAGAAAGTGGAATAAATGCAAATCTAATAATCCTTGGTGAAGGGCCAGAACGAGAGAATTTGGAAAATTTAGCGAGAAATTTAGGAATTGATAGTCATGTAATATTAACTGGGTTTAAAGAGAATCCTTATAAGTATATGAAAAATTCGGATATTTTTGTGCTGCCTTCCCTTTCTGAGGCATTTGGATGTGCTATAATTGAGGCAATGGCGTGTGGTATTCCTGTAATCGCAACAAGATGTTCTGGACCTGTAGATATCATAACTAAGGATGTTAATGGTTTATTAGTTCCTGTAAAAGATGAAAAAGCATTAGCTAACGCAATCATTAATTTAATAATGGATAAAGAAAAAGCAAAAAAATTATCTGAAGAGGGAATAAAAAGAGTAAAAGATTTTGATGTTAAGAAAATTGTTAATGAATATGAAAAAGTATTTGTAGAATGTTATCATAATAAATAAACATAATAAATAAAGATGAAAATTGCTTATATTTCATACCTTGGTCAAGAAATAGTTAAAAGGTGGGCAGAATGGTTTGCAAAAAGGGGGCACGAAGTATATCTTGTTTTACCTGCACATACAACGAAAGTTCAAGCAGAGTTTAAAGGAGTACACATTCATAAGGTAAATATACAATCGTATGCATCAAAAATATTTCCATTCCCCACGATATGGTCAGGTGTTTTACCTTGTAGAAAGGTTATAAATGAGATAAAACCAGATATTGTTCATGGACAGAATGTAATTGAATCTGGACTTCCAGTTGTATTTTCCGGAGATTATCCAAAAATTGTTTCTATTCTTGGTAATGAGCCATTCTTAGAACTTATAGTATATAGATTGCTTGTAAAAACAGTATTTTGGAGAGTAAATGCAATACACTCTTTTGCAGAAAATTTAACAGAAAAAACAATTTCATTAGGTGTAAATAAACCAAAAATATTTACAATTAGACCATGTGCAGACACAAAAAAATATAATCCTTATCTTGATGGTTTTGATTTGAAAAAGTCCTTGAATTTTGAAAATAATCCTCTCGTTATAAGTACAAGGAATTTGTGGCCAGGTTATAATGTTGAATGTTTAATAGAATCAGTTCCTTATGTAATTAAAGAAATCCCTAACGCAAAATTCATGATTAAAATGGGACACATTATACCTGAAGAAAGAGTGGAGAAATTTAAAAATTTAGTTAAAAATTTAAAAATATCAAACCGTGTCAAATTTATTGGTTATGTCCCATATAACGATCTTCCAAAATATTTAGCATGTGCTGATGTCTATGTTTCCACATCTTTATTTGATGGGTTGGGAATATCAAATATTGAAGCACTTGCATGCGGAACACCTGCTGTTTTGGCAGATATTGATTCAACAAGAAATTTAATAAAAAAAGGTTTGCATGCTCGTTTATATCCTCCAAAGGATTCAAAAGCATTAGCAAAGGAGATAATTGCTTCAATCAAAAATAAAGAAAAGGAAAATAAGGAAATTCATAAAGAAAATTTTGAAATTATTAAAGAGCATTATGATTTTGATAAAAACATGGAAAAAGTGGAAAAATTATATGAAAATTTAATTGATAAATACAAAAAACACAAATGAAATTTTTTCAATCGTTGTTCATAATAAACCCTCCTGCAAAATTAAAATCTAAATTCAAAAAAGAACTTAAATTATTATGAAATATAATATATTTGTAAGCGGTGTTCAGGAAGAATTGAAAATTGAAAGAATAACAGTCAAAAATTTAGTTATTGAAAATCCCTTGCTGAAAGATTATTTTAAGGTATTTCTTTTTGAAGATTTGTCTGCAAAAGGTAAGTCATTTAAAAAAGTATATATTGATGAAGTTCGTAAATGTAATGTTTATATAGGTATTTTAGGGAATATAAATACGGAAACATTAATAAGGGCAAGATTTCAGCACTGAAAGAGAATTCTGTGCAGCTCAAAAAGGAAATAAAGAAATTTTAATTTTTATAAAGGGCGAAAACGACAAAATAAAAGATACATAAGTAAGGAAGTTAATTACAGAAATCTGCGATCCTGAAAGAGGATATACTTACAAACATTCAAGGATTTATTATCTTTTAAAAACTATCTGCATGAGAGTTTACTGGATTTTTTAAGAGATAATGGCATTGTTGGAAGAACTGCATTTGATAAAACAATAGAAACAAGTGCAACATTAAAGGACATAGATAATGATAAAATTAAATGGTTTTTGAAGACGGCAAGGGAAAAAAGAGGTTATCCTCTTGATATTACAACATCCGTTAAAGACACATTAATACATTTAAATCTTTTAAGAGAAAATAGATCGTGTAACTCATCCATATTATTGTTTGGTAAAAATCCAAAAAAATTTTTCACACAATCTGAAATAAAATGTATAAAATACAAAAAATGAACTGGAAAAATAAAAAAGTAATTGTAACAGGGGCAGGAGGATTTATAGGAAGTCATTTAACAGAAAGGTTAGTTGGACTTGGAGCAGAGGTTTCTGCATTCGTCAGATACAACTCAAGAAATGACTGGGGGATGATTGAACTTTTTCCTGAGGAAACAAAGGAAAAAATAAATGTCATCACAGGAGATATAAAAGATTCTGATGCTACGAGATGGGCTGCAAAGAACATTGACATTATTTTTCATTTAGCAGCGTTAATTCCGATTCCTTATTCCTATATACATCCCCGTGAGTCAATAGAGACAAATGTTATTGGTACTTTAAATGTTCTTATGGCTGCAAAAGAGAATAATGTTGAAAGAATAATTCATACCTCCACTTCTGAAACTTATGGAACAGCACAATATGTCCCGATTGATGAAAAACACCCGCTTCAGGGACAGTCGCCTTATGCCGCAAGTAAAATTGGAGCAGATAAGATCGCTGAATCATTTTATTTGTCTTATGGATTGCCAGTTGCAACTATTCGCCCGTTTAATACCTATGGTCCAAGACAATCGGCAAGAGCAGTAATTCCAACAATTATAACACAGGCATTAACAAAAAATGAAATTTATATTGGCTCAAGACACCCGACAAGGGATTTAACTTATGTTTCTGATACAGTTGAGGGCTTTATAAAACTTGCAGAAGCAAACAATAAAGTTTTGGGGGAAGTAATAAATATTGGCTCAAATTTTGAAATTTCAATTGGCGATTTGGCAGAAAAAATTGTTTCATTAATTGACAAGAAAATTGAAATTAAATATGATGAATTTAGAGTAAGGCCTAAAAAGAGCGAAGTTGAACGATTGTGGGTTGATAATAGAAAGGCAAAGAAATTAATAAATTGGGAGCCAAAAGTTTCACTTGATGAAGGGCTTAAAAAAACAATTATAGTCATTTTGACATCTTTTGATAATATTGTTTTTGTCCATATATTTATTCTTTAAATCATAATATGTAATGTTGATGTTCAAAATAAATAATCAAAAGTTGAAATTTTCACTATAAATGGATTTCTGAAAATATTAACAGATATAAACCCAATATTTATAATGTTTAGAAAATGAAAGCAGTAATTTTAGCTGGCGGAGAAGGAAGAAGATTAAAACCTTTCACATACGTGATACCAAAACCATTAATGCCAATCGGAGAATTGCCAATAATTGAAATCATCCTTAAACAATTAAAGAATAATGGATTTAATGATATTATAATTTCAACCGGCTATAAAGAAAATTTAATAAGAATGTTCCTTAATGGTGCAGACAAAAAACACAATTTAAATATCAAATATTCCCACGAGGATAAACCACTGGGGACTGTTGGTTCACTTTCACTTATTAAAGACGAATTAAATGAGGATTTCATTCTCATGAATGGTGATACATTATGCACTGTAAACTACAATGAACTTATGAAATATCATAAAAAATCAGGCAACATTGCAACAATAACGCTTCACAAAAAAGAGATTAAAATTAATTTTGGCGTCGTAAAGTTGGATAATGTTAGCATAATTGATTACATTGAAAAGCCAACACACACTTATTTTGTAAGTATAGGCGTTTATGTTTTTAAACCAGATGTCTTAAAATATATCCCGGATGGAAAATTGGATTTTCCTGATTTGATTAAAATTCTTATCAGAAATAATGAAAAAGTTGGAGGATATATTTTTGATGATTATTGGCAGGATATTGGAAGACAGGAGGATTATATGAAAGCCAATGAAGATATAAATAAAATTTATGACAAATTAGGAATAGGAGTAAATACAAGATGAAAAAAGTATTGATAATAGCATACCATTTTCCACCAATTAATGATTCTGGAACTTTCAGAACATTAGGGTATGTAAAATATTTAAGAGAATTTGGATGGAATCCATCTGTACTGACTTGTAAAGATTCAATGTCCTTTCTAAAAGATGAACATTTATTAGAAGAAATTCCACCGGAAGTTAAAATAGAACGAGCTCCACACATATTTTTCCCGTGGGGAATTCGAGCTATAACAAACAGGATACCTGACGGATATATCGGTTGGTTACCTTTTGCTTATTTCAAGGCATTAAATATGATGAAGGAAGAAGATTACAATATAATATATTCAACATCGCCCACACCTACTACTCATTTAATCAGTTATCTTTTAAAGAAAAAAACAGGTAAACCATGGATTACAGATTTTAGAGATGAATGGACACAAAATCCTTTTTTTAAGTACAGTTCCTTTTATAAAAATATTAACCAATGGCTGGAAAAGAAAGTTTTACAACATGCCGATGCAGTTATTTCTGTAAGTGAAGGCATAACAGAAGGATTGCAAACATTAATCAATAATGATGAAAATAAATTTCACACAATAACAAATGGTTATAATGCCTCAGATTTTATCAATTATAACCCAAAAGATACTTATGGCGATAAATTTAAAATAACATATACTGGTGGATTTTCTGGGGGTTATCCATCCGGGCTTAACTATCCATATCATTTTTTTAAAATAATTGGAAAATTATTAAAAGAAAATAAAATTGATAATAATGATTTAAGGATCGTTAAGGTTGGATATAAAGAGGAACTTGACCCGGAAATACCAAAAGAAAATATTTGTTATGTTGGTTGTGTTCCACATAACGAAGTATTTAGGCATGTAGAAAACACAACAATATTGTTGTTAGTTGTTCAAACAGAAAGAGGGAAAGGAGCATATACTGGAAAAATATTTGAGTATATTAATTCTAAAAAACCAATACTTGCATTAGTTCCTCAAGATGGAGTGGCAGCAGATTTAATACGAAAAACAAACACAGGAATTATTGTAGACCCCAATAATATTGAAGGAATAAAAAAAGCAATTCTTTACTTTTATAATCAATGGAAAAACAATACTCTAAAAATTAAACCTAATTGGGAAATAATTAAGCAGTATGAAAGAAAAAATTTAACAAAAAAACTTGCACAAATTTTTGATGAATTAGTAAGATGAAAGATAAGATTAAAGTTTCAATAATAATAGGTACAAGGCCAAACTTAATAAAAATAAGTCCTCTATTAAGGAAAATTAAAGAAGATCAAAGTATTGAGTTACAATTCATAAACACCGGTCAGCATTATGATTATGAATTAGATGGAATTTTTATAAAAGAATTAAATCTATTGGAACCTGTTTTTTTAAATATTGGATCTGGAACACAAGGAGAGCAAACAGGGAACGGGTTAATAAAAATAGAAAAGGAATTGATTAAATTTAAGCCGGACATTTCAGTTGTAATTGGCGATACAAATTCCACACTTGCTGGAGCACTTGCTTCAGCAAAATTAAACATTCCTGTTGCCCATATAGAGGCGGGTTTAAGAAGTTTTGACAGGAAAATGCCTGAAGAAATTAATAGGACAGTTGTTGACCATATATCAGATATGCTGTTTGTTCCAACAGAAAATGCAATTAAAAATCTTAAAAATGAAGGGATTCTTGATGAAAAAATTTTCTTTGTACAAGATATAAGCGTTGATGCTTGTTTACAAAACTATGAAATTGCAAAAAAGTCAGAAATTTTGAAAAAATTAAATGTAAATAACGATTTTATTTTAGTTACATTACACCGGCAGGAGAATGTTGATATTAAAGAAAATTTGTGCAATATTCTTGATGCTATTATAGAAATAAGTAAAAGCAGAGAGGTGATATTCCCAATACATCCAAGAACTCTTAAAAATTTAAAATTGTTTGATATTTTTGAAAATTATTCAAAAAAGATAAAAATTATAAAACCACTCGGATGCTTTGATTTTCTCAAATTGCTTGGTTGTGCATCTTGTGTTGTTACCGATTCAGGGGGCATACAAAAAGAGGCATTAATATTAAAAACTCCTTGTGTAACCACAAGAACAACAACAGAATGGATTGAAACCATAAACTTGAATGCAAATGTTCTCGTTGGTTCAGATAAAGAAAAAATAGTTGAAGAGGTTCCGAAAAGATCATCAAAAGAATTTCATAAGTTTATGAAAAAGATAAAAAACCCTTATGGGGATGGAAAAGCAAGTGAAAGGATAATAAAATATATAAAAAATGTGTGGAATTAACGGTTTCAACTGGAAAGACGAAGAATTATGCAGAGTTATGGCAGATGCATTAAAACACAGAGGACCTGATGATGAAGGATTTTACTTTGACAGCGATGTTTCTTTAGGGCATAGAAGGTTAAGTATAATTGATTTGAAAAGTGGGCATCAACCAATTCATAACGAGGATATATCCATATGGATAATATTCAATGGAGAAATTTATAATCATAAAAATATAAGAACCGAATTGGAGAGTAAGCATAAATTCTACACGAATTCGGATACGGAGATGATAATTCATGCTTATGAAGAATATGGTTTTGATTGTGTTAAAAAATTTAACGGAATGTGGGCATTCTGTATATATGATAAAAATAAAAATTTAATGTTTCTTTCACGAGATAGATTTGGAATAAAGCCGTTGTATTATTTTTTTGACAGCAAAAATTTCATTTTTGCTTCTGAAATAAAAGGGCTTCTTACTCATGTGAAACCAGAAGAAAATGATGGAATAATATATGATTTTCTAGTTAACAATAAGGACCAACATAAAGAAGATACATTTTTTAAATGTATTAAAAGTGTAATGCCCTCCACAAACTTAATTTTTGATTTAAAAACAAAAGAAATAAAGAAAGAAAAATATTGGGACATTAAAAGTATAAATAGAAAAACTGAAAGTAGTTTAGAAGAAGATGAAGAGTACGCAAAAATTTTTTCTGAACTTTTTAAAAATACTGTAAAGATGAGATTAATGAGCGAAGTTCCTATTGGAACATGCATTAGTGGTGGTTTGGATAGTTCTTCAATCGTTTGTATATTAAATAAACTTTTATTAGAAGGAAATGAAAAAATAAAGGAAAACATTGGAGAAAAACAAAAAACATTTTCTGCAGTGTATGAATATAAAAAGGTTGACGAACGAGAGTATATAGAAGAAGTAATTAAAAACACAAATCTTGAAAAACATTATGTTTTTCCTTCTGGAAAAGAATTGTTTAAAGAAATGGAAAAATTAGTATACTATCAGGAAGAACCATTTTTCTCAACAAGCATTTATGCTCAGTGGAATGTTATGAGATTGGCGAGTAAAAAGGTAAAAGTTTTGCTTGATGGTCAGGGAAGCGATGAACTACTTGCAGGATATTTAAATCCAGAGCTATACCCAAGAACAAGCATTGAAGAAATATTAAAACAGAGAAAGTTTTTAACGTTCTTTAAGGAACGACTTATGAAACCAAAGGTATTATTTAAAGATATAAATGCTATTTTGGACGCATTTGCTTTATATTTTATGAAACAAAATGTATTTACAATTGAAGAACTTTTAAATCAGATATTTTTAGGTGAATTTGAGAATAAAAAGAGAACATCAAAAGAAGCAAACGATTCCAAAGAAATAAAAGATATTGCAGATTGGTCATATGACCTTTTGATGAACGGTGGAATTCAGACATTGCTTAAATACGAGGATAGAAATTCAATGGCTTTTTCAATAGAAGCACGAGTGCCATTTCTCGATTATATGCTTGTTGAATATATTTTTTCTATTCCAATAAGTCAGAGAATAAAAAATGGTTGGACAAAATACATTTTAAGAAATGCTATGAAAGATATACTGCCCGAAAAAGTAAGAAAAAGAAGAAGCAAGCTCGGATTTCCCACCCCTCAAGAGACATGGTTTAAAAAGAATAAAGATAAAATACTTGAAATATTTAATTCAGAGAGTTTAAAAGAAAGAAAATATTTTAATCAAAAAGCAATTATTAAAAGTTTTAATGAATTTTGTAATGGTAAAAAATATGATTCAAATATGTTTTGGAAAATTATAAATTTAGAGATTTGGTTTAGAGTGTTTATTGTTTATTGATAATGGAAGGCAAAAATCATAAAAGATTAAAGATATTATTTTTACCTGCATGGTATCCAAGTAGGATTCATCCCATATCAGGAATTTTTATAAAAAAACACGCAGTAGCAGTTTCAAGATATTGTGATGTTGCTGTTTTATATGTAACTCCATATTCAAATTTAAAAGATAAAAATTATGATATTGAATACTTAGAAGAAGACGGAATATCCACTGTAAGGGTTTATTGTAGCAACACAATAAAAATTCCTGTCATCAGAATATTTAGTCAGATGGTGTTTCAATATTTAGCGATGTATCAGGGACTTATGTTAATAAAGGAAAAGTTTGGAATACCTGATATTATCCATGTAAATGTAGTTTCTCCTTCCATTATATTGGTTGGTTTGTTATTAATTTTTAAAAAAATAAAAGGGATTCCTTATGTTGTAACCGAACACTGGTCTGGCTATACTAAAGAAGACAATAGATATAATCTTCATTCTGCATTCTTAAAAAAGTATCTTGTAAAAATTATATTTAAAAAATCCTGTGCTGTGATAACTGTGAGTAATTTTTTGTTAAACTCACTAAAAGAACATAGATTAATAAGTAACAGATGTTTTGTTGTTCCTAATGCAATAAATATCCCAAATTTAGTGCCTAAAAAAAAAGATATCTCAGAAAAGATTAAAATTTTAACAATATCTCTACTTAGTAATGAACAAAAAAATATCTCTGGTTTGATAAAAGCATTTGAGAAAATAGCGAGCAAGTATAATAATATTGAATTGCACATTGTGGGTGATGGATCTAATAAGGAGAATCTTATTAACATCGCAAAAGGTACAGGATTACTAAATAAACATATTTTCTTCCATGGATATATTCCTAATTCAGAGTTATGGAAATATTTTCATGAAGCTAACTTTTTTGTGTTAAACAGTAACTTTGAGACATTTTCTGTTGCAACCGCTGAAGCACTTGCTCATGGTGTTCCTGTGGTCGTTACAAAATGTGGGGGGCCTCAGGAATTTGTTACAGGAGAGGTAGGTGTTTTAGTGGAAAGACAAAATGAAGATAGTTTGGTTGAAGGTATAAAATATATGATTGAAAATTGGCATAAATATGATCCTGTAAAACTTCATAACTATGCTATGAATAGGTTTAGCTACGAAAAAGTAGGAAAATTAATTTTAAATGTATATGAAACAGTGTTAAATAAGAAAAATGGAATATCGTAATTTAGCTATAAATTTTATTAAGAGAGGAAATAAAAAGTTAGAATATTATGATGGAACACTCATAGGAGCAGACAAAAATCTTCATCAGCAGGTTTTTAAGGTAGTAACAGAAATATGTAAATCTAAAAATATTAAAAAAGAAGATATAAAAATATTAGATATTGCTTGCGGAAACGGTGCATTTTCAAAAAAAATGTATGACAATGGATACATAGTAGAATGTTGTGATGTAACTGATGCAGGATTTAAATTTAAAGATAAATTTAAATTTACAAAAATAGATATAAATTCGGATGAGTTTATAAATTTCTGTGAAACAAACGAAGAAAACTATGATATAATTATCTCAATGGAAACAATAGAGCATTTAGAAAATCCGTGGAGATTTATGAAGGGATTGAAAAAATTATGTAAAAAAGAAAGGTATATAATATTAACAACTCCCAATATAGAATCGCCTTGGTCAAAATCTTCTTTTGTTGTTTCCAACAAATTTTTTCAATTTTCAGAAGGCAATTTATCTTATTGGCATATCAATCCACTTACAGAATTTGAAATATTGCTAATTGGAAAAAATCTAAGGTTAACGTGCGAAGAAGTTATGGGGGGAGGAGAATATCCAATTATATGGTTGCCTGAAAACATTATTGAATTTGACTTGCATAAAATCACCTGGACGCTCTTACATCTTTTCGCTTTTCCATTTTGTAAAAAAGTAAATCTGTCTTGGTGTAAAATATATGTTTTAAAAAAACAAAATGACAATCTGTGATAAAGTTAATCAAATATTAGGATATACGCAACAAGAGATTCGAATTATGTTGAGGAATATAAAGATGCTTAAAAATTGGTATCTCTACTATTTATTAATAGGTAAAGATAAAGTATTTATAACAAAATCAGGAGACAAATTCTATGTTGAGGGGGAAAATAGATGGGAAGAAAAAAAAACTCATTGATGTTATCGCAGAAGTATATTATTTGCACATGTATGGCCAACATTCTACCTTTGATATTGAAGATCAAGATATTGTTGTTGATGTTGGAGCAAATATTGGTATTTTTACAATATATGCGGCAAAAAGAACGATTCATGGAAAGGTGTACTCTTTTGAGCCATTTCCAAAAACTTTTGAGATATTGAATAAAAATGTTTATTTAAATGGCCTTAAAAATGTTGAGACATTTAAAATGGGAATTGGGAGGAAGAGAGGTGTTCAAAAATTTTATATCGCTTCGTTTAGTATTTTCAATACATCATATCCTGAGTTAAGAAATGGAGAAAAATTGGATGAAACTATTGTTAATACTCTTTCTATTAATGATCTATTTGAAGGTCTGAACTGTAAAAAAATAGATTTCCTTAAAATGGATTGTGAAGGAGCAGAATATGATGCCATATTTAATACAAAACCAGAATATTTTGAAAGAATAAAGAAGATTGTGATGGAATTGCATTATCCTATTCAAAATTACACTTATGATGATATGATCATATTTTTAACAGAAAAAGGATATAAAGTAGATTATGACGAATCCAGAAAAGTGAAAATTATGAATGAGAAAATACCTTTTGGTATGATGCGGTATGCAGAAAGAAAAAACAAAAATGAATAGAAACAAAAAAGTAGAGAAAATAATAAATGAATGGAAAAGGTGTGTTGAATTGTATAAAAATAAAAAGATTACAGTAGAAGATGCTAAAAAAATATATTATATGGAAAGAGAGATAAAACTTTCATCAAAAGATCTTAAATATATGTATGATGACTATTATTTTAGAAATTGTGTTGGGAATAAAACATTAGCTGATAAATTCTTTGAATTAAAAGGTTTAAATGTAAGTGAATATAAAAAACTGCCATTAAAACTTGCAAATGTTAAGGCGGGAGACAAAGTACTTGATGTTGGATGTGGCAGGGGCGTAATCATTTTTCAAACTGCAAATCTTGGTGCAATATCAACAGGTTTGGATTTTTCGTCTGATGCTATTAGGATTGCTCAATCTGTCAGAGAGATGCACTCGTCAGAAATAAGAAATAGAATAAATTTTGTTCTTTCCGATTGTGAAGAAATTCTGTTTCCTGACAATACATTTGATAAGGTATTTTTATTAGATGTAGTTGAACATCTATCAAATGAAGAAATTAATGCTATTTTTTTAGAGATACGAAGGGTATTAAAACCAAATGGTTTACTGATTATTCATACATCTCCAAATGGATGGATCAAAAAGTATGGATATTTAATTACTTTCACAATATCTTTTTTCCTTCATCGTAATATACTTATTCATCCTCGCATACTTGAACTCAAAGAAAATCTATATTATATTCTTCATATTAATGAACAAAGTATTTTATCTCTAAAATTGCTTTTATATAAATGCGGATTTAGAAGTGATGTATGGACACAAAAAAGCAAAATAGGGAGTAGGAACGATAATATTATAAAAATATTATATGGGTGGATTTTTGATCATGAACTATATGCTCTTGCCACTCCTAAAAAACAAATGTAACATTTCTCTAATCTCTACAAAAATATCTTTTTCTATAATGTAAAGAGCCGTAAAATACACAACAATTCCAACAAATATGAAGATGAATAATGTGTAAATAGATGATTCTATCAGCATTTTTGTCATCATAACAGAAAAAAACATTATTATCGCTGCTATTGTTGAGGATTTAAGAGTTTCAATTATCACAGAAAATTTCATGTTTAAAATCTTGCATATGGATATTAATGTGATTACACAAGCAAATATTGTAGAAAGGGTTACAGATAATGCCACACCAATTATATTCCACTGCAATAAAAAGATATATATTGTAACTAAAATAGATAGCAACCATAATGCCACAATTTTTACCACTAATTTAGCTTTTCCCATCGCATAAAAAACATTCCATACAGGGGCCAAAATAGACCAAAATAATCCGTAAACAGCAAATATTTGGAGTACAGGTATTGATTCAATCCATTTTTCTCCTAAAATGAATGTAACGAGTTCAGGTGCTATTACAATTGTTCCAAATGCAATCGGAATTGTCACTAAATTTGTATATTTTAATGCTTTAAGAGACGCGTCTTTAATTTTTTCTTTTTCATTCTGAATAGTTGAAAAGGTTGGAAAAAGAACATTGTTCAATACCGTTGCAATTTGGTTCGCTCCTATCAAACCCCAGTTATGCCCCATATCATAAATACCTAATGATGATGCGTTTAAAAATTTACCTATAAAAAATTTATCTGTGTTTTTCATAAAAAAGCCCAATAAATTTCCAAATGTAATCAATCCTCCAAATCCAAACATCTCCCTTGCTACTTTTTTGTTATAAGAAATTTTTGGTCTCCATGATGAGAAATACCAGTAAAGAATAACACCTGATGGAGCCACTAATAAACTCCCATAAACCAGACTCCAGTATGAAAATCCAAGAAATGCTAAAATAACTGAAAATAAAGACGAAATTGCGCTTACAATAATATTTATTTTCATAACCTTTCCGTATTCTAAATTTTTTATCATTAAGCCCACATGTCCTGCTGAAAAAGCTCCAATAATCAGACCTATTGCAGAAATTCTTATAATATCCGTAACTCTTTCTTCATGAAAAAAATCTGCTGCAAATGGGGCGATAAGAAAAATTACAGAAAAAAGGAAAAGGTTTATTGCTATTGTTGTATAAAATACAATGTTTGTTGCTTCTTCTATATCTTTTTGTCTCTGAATTAAAGCAGCATTAAAGCCCAAATCCTGGACAAATGCTATAATTGTTGCAGTAATAATTCCTGCCAGTGCGACAAGTCCAAAATCCTCTGGAATAAGTAATCTTGCCAATATTATCGTTGCAATTGTTGTGAAAATAATTGTGATTAAATTTGCTCCGTACACAATTCCTAAATTTTTCGCTGTTTTTACTTTTAGTGAATCCATTTAAAATTTTTGAATAAATTTCTTTTATTTTTATAAGTCATTACTTTTCAAATCCGTTTTTCTCCCTCTTTTGTAAATAAAGACACTCTCTCATAAGAAATCCTTGCTATGACTTCTGTTTTTCTTCGGACCAAAGTATTTGTCCGTTGTATTATTTTTCATCCAGGTTATTTTCTAAATAACTATTGTAAATTTACCTGCAATACAAAGCATATATGGACTTTATAGGTTTTTTTATTTTACTCCATCATTTTGGTTTTCAATTATAAATACCTGTAACTTTTCTTCAATCTCTTTTGGTGAGGGCAAATATTTAAAATGTTCACATGGTAAGAACTTGCAGATTTTGTAAGTATAGTCAATTTACTAACTTTTGATAATATTATTTTCGTTTAAAAATTTTTCTCTCCAGCTTTTTGTATAGCTAAATTTTCGTTCTTCAAGCAACTTCAAAAATTCTTCTTGTGAGTGTTCAACAGCATTGTCAAAATTTAAATATTTGGCAAGTTTTGCTTTTAAATCTTTATTTGCATACTCTATCGAATTCAAATC
>MNZY01000196.1 GCA_001873845.1 Candidatus Altarchaeum sp. CG2_30_32_3053
TTTTTTGTCATCGTTGTCTATCAATGACAGTTTTTTGTCATCGTTGCCAATCAACGACAATTTTCTGTCATCGAAACAAGAGTATTTTTGCAAATTTTGCATAAATTTCACAAATTTTTCACTGAATCATCAATCATGGACAAAGGAGGGTGTATAATCACGTATCCTGTGGAGGGATACAGGGAAACCGCAATTAAATGTGCGATCAGGTTAGGGGCAAATAAGGTAATCCTGTTGAATCACGATGAACGTTATCTAAATCTATTTAATGAACTCAAACTGTCCACTGAGGTTAAAATCAATTCGTGATCGTTTAAGGAAATGTTGGTGATGTTCCCAAAATGTTCTAAAATTGGTTATTTTTTGTTTTTATCCCAGCAAGTCATAACTAAACTTACATTTTTATTGAAAAAAATTGTTTTTTAACGTGCTAAAAATACATTTATGTTCCTCTTACCCAAAAAAGAGCGGGAGTAGGCAGTACGTAAATCAATATATTTCTGATTTTCATACTTGCACCTCCTTTAAACATAATAGAAAGGAGTCATATTTTCGGTGCCTGCACCTGTGGGGCATACCAGCTCTATTGGGCTTTTACCTTTGTGTTTACCGTCAACAAAACATGAGCAATTATAGTACATGACAGTGTTCCAGAGATAGTTACTCATTCCACCATCTGACCAGCGATTCTGATTTAAAAAAGTTGTGCACAAAAATCTGATTTTTTTATAATAGATACCGGATGCCTGGAAAGCGATTATACTTTTTATCGGTTCGAAAAGGGGAAATAGTTCACATATTTTGTTAATAATTTTTTGTAACTATTTGCTTCTTATTTTATCTGGACTTTTCACCATTTAACCATTATGTGTATTATTTGTGAAGAAACTATTTTTATACTCAATATCTAATTAGTTACATAAAATTAAAGACATTTTGTGAAATAAATTGAAAATGGAAAAAATACCCCCTGAAAAATATGTTGATATCAAAATGTTAAGTGAGATTAGTAATGTGCTTGATATCCGGGATAAAACAATATTGAGGTATGAAATGATACGGGAGTATGAAGCAACAACACAAACTGCTGAACAAGTGGGCAGGAAGTATGGTTATTCCAGAACGAGATTTCATGAGTTTAAACAAAGGTTTATAGACGGAGAAAAAACTATGGAGTCACTGGGTGATAAACCATACGGGCCAAAAGAGAAATCTAAATTGAAACCTGATGTACTCGATAAAATTGTAGAAATAAGAGAAGAAACAGGAATGTCAATCCATGATATTCCTGATGAGTTAGAAAGAAGACATGGCATAAAACTCAGCTACGGAAGTGTGAACAGGGCGTTAAAAAAAAAGGCGTTGCACCGCTTAAAAGGGGGCGGAAGACGAGGAACAAAGAAGAAAAGAAAATAATCAAAACTTTTTCTAACAAGGAACATAAAAAACCGAAACAAAAAAGAGAATTTGCAGATGAATCAATAGACCAACAACTGAAAGAGGGATTTGATACCAACTATGCCATCGGGTTTTTAATAATCCCCTATCTTCTATTATTTAATATTGCCGAGATTGCTGAATTGATAAGGATTAAAAGAGAAGGCATATCCGGACAAAAGATGTTGATGGTTCTCATTAATATGCTGTTTTTCAGAAAGAAACGAATCTTCCATCTTGACGCATTAAACAACCCTGAAGATAACGGTTTTGCTTTACTATGCGGCATAACAAGAGTTGTTGACAGCACACTTGAATATCAATTCAGAAACAGCATCACATTGAAACAAGTTGATCATTTCACTAAAGAAATCGGGAAAAGAGCAGCAAAACTCGAACTAATAATAGGCGACATACTGAACATCGATACTCACACAACCCCTGTTTATGGTAAGGCTAACCTCAAGAAAACAAAGATTGGTTCAAAAAATAAAGTGATGAAGGCAATTATCACATTATTTGTTCAGGACCAGGAAACACAGCGAATGATATATCACACTTCAAATTTTAGAGGTAAAAGTCCCGCTGAGATGTTGTTGATGCTTATGAAAACGATTAAAGAAATTACTGGAAAGAACCCCGGTCATATGCTCTTTGATATGGGATTTTGGAATGGAACCGTGTTCGAATGTTTAGATCTTATGAAGATAAAGTTCACAACCATTTATAAGAATTACCCGAAAAATGTAGCGAACATCAAGGAAATCATTCTAAAGAACACATTCAAACCAATAAAATTCACATCTTCAACAAGAAAACGTTTGAAGGCGGAAATTATAGATGTAACAACCAATCGTATTTCCGGCTACTCGGGAAGAGAACTCAGGGTAATCATACTGCACGTCAAATGGAAGAAAAAATGGAAAATTGTGACTTTCCTCACAAACGATTTTGATAGTCTCGCTGTTGAAGTCATAGAGCGATACGCTAAAAGATGGAGAATCGAAAACTGGTTCAAGGAAATGATAGAGTACTCGCATTTAGATGCACTATCCTCACCAAAACCAAAAGACCATGATCTTATAACAGCATGCAGAGTTTTAGTTGATGATGCGATGACCTTATTAAAACACGATGCTGGCAGGGAATTTGCCTGTATGAGTAATGCACGGTTCTTTAGAGAGGTTCTCGGAGAGGGTAATCTTACTGCCCACGTACAACTAAAAGAGGATACTATCGTTGTAAGATTTAAGCGATTTGACACCCAACACATTTTAGAGCCATTATTCGAGAATATTGATAAAAAAATAGAAGAACTGGGAATCAAGCCACAAATACCTTGGCTAAACAATTATAAACTCAAGATTGAGTTTGAGCAATAAATCGTAAAGGACATTTTGGATTCAGAATCGCTGACCAATCGTATTTCCGGCTACTCGGGAAGAGAACTCAGGGTAATCATACTGCACGTCAAATGGAAGAAAAAATGGAAAATTGTGACTTTCCTCACAAACGATTTTGATAGTCTCGCTGTTGAAGTCATAGAGCGATACGCTAAAAGATGGAGAATCGAAAACTGGTTCAAGGAAATGATAGAGTACTCGCATTTAGATGCACTATCCTCACCAAAACCAAAAGACCATGATCTTATAACAGCATGCAGAGTTTTAGTTGATGATGCGATGACCTTATTAAAACACGATGCTGGCAGGGAATTTGCCTGTATGAGTAATGCACGGTTCTTTAGAGAGGTTCTCGGAGAGGGTAATCTTACTGCCCACGTACAACTAAAAGAGGATACTATCGTTGTAAGATTTAAGCGATTTGACACCCAACACATTTTAGAGCCATTATTCGAGAATATTGATAAAAAAATAGAAGAACTGGGAATCAAGCCACAAATACCTTGGCTAAACAATTATAAACTCAAGATTGAGTTTGAGCAATAAATCGTAAAGGACATTTTGGATTCAGAATCG
>MNZY01000036.1:0-2406 GCA_001873845.1 Candidatus Altarchaeum sp. CG2_30_32_3053
TTAAAATTAAATTTATAATATTCAATTTTAATTTTTAAGCAGATTTTTAAAAAATATCTCACAAATTAATTATCCCAACTTAAAGGGATGAGCACCAAACTTTCAACCAGAAATAGAATTAATGAGAAACTTGAAAAGATAAAAGCAATAAGATTCGTAGATTATAAACTTGAACCCATATTTGTAAATGTTAAGAGTAAAGAAATAAAAAGTTTTCGCATATTACTACTCAATGACACGGAGAAGGTAAAAGAGAATATAAAAGAAGCAAGAAGAACCGATGGTTTATGGACAATTGTTACGAACATTTGTTCAAAAGAAGATGATCTTAAAGGGTTTACAGCTGCGGAATTAATCTCATCGTACAGGGATAAAAACCAAATAGAAGAAGCGTTTAAGAATGTGAAATCATTCATAAATGTCCAGCCATTTCATGTGTGGACATCTACACATGTCAGAGCACATTACACAATATGTGTTCTTTCTTACTTGCTGAATATTACAGTTATAAACATTCTGCGAAAAGGAGATACAGATATAAAAAGCCAACAAACGGTGTATGATATTCTTAAAAAAGGAATAGTTGGAAAAATATCAATAAAAAACGCGAGCGATGATAACTTAAAATTGATACTTCTTAAACCCGATCAAGAAAAGATTTTAAAGTTGTTTCAAAATGAGGGAATCATAGAAAAAAAGTATTTAAAGTCAATGAATATTAATTACTCTTAACTGAAAAAATTACGCCCAAAAATTAACAAAAACTTTAAAAATTTTACTAAGAGATGACCCGTCTTTCAATTTTAGAGGGAAACTCGGGTTATACCTAAAAATTTGGGTGAACAAAAAGTGTTTTTTTATTTGACACCCAACCATGAATAATATTGAATGATGGAACTTATAGCAAAAGGTGCGGAATCAAATCTGTATAAGGACGGAGAAATTTTAATAAAGGAACGGCTAAAGAAGGATTACCGGATTACCGAAATTGATGAGAAACTGAGGAAAAAGAGAACATTGGGCGAAAGTAAAATATTGCAAAAATTGAAAGGTGAGCTCAATGTTCCGGAAGTTATAAGGGTTGATGACAAAAATTTTAAAATTTTTATGAAATTTATGGGTGGAAGTTTAATGAAAGACCTGATAAAAAAAGACAAAGAACAGACAAAACGAGAACTCAAAGATATAGCAGTTCAACTCGGTAAGCAAATTGCAAAAATGCATCGCTTAAATGTAATTCACAATGATTTAACCACATCAAATATAATCATAAGTTCGCTTCGCTCGGATATTTCAAAAGCAGGTTTTGAAATAACAAACGGTGAAGAAAAAAAGGTTTACCTTATTGATTTCGGATTATCTTATGTTTCGCAAAGGACCGAAGATAAAGCAACCGACCTTGTTGTTTTGGAACATTCCCTGAATGCTACTGGCATTGGATTTTTGGCAGGGGATGTTATTGAAGGATATAAAAATATTTATGAAGAATGTAATGATAAAAAAGCAGATGAAATTTTTAAACGGATGAAAGAAGTTAAAAAAAGAGTAAGGTATTTTGAGGAAGAAAATGTTTGACGAGATAAATAAATTTTTTGTGATGGTTAAGGATGAGGAATTTATATTCGTAATTCCAAATGAGAGATGCAGGAAAGCAACAGCAATAGCAATCACTGAAATGTCAAAGCACAATAAAAATTTTGTGAATTTACTGAATCATACCTTCAGGGTTGCAGGTGCGAGTATGTATATAGCACAAAAAGAAAAGCTTACCGCCGCAAGTAAAGAAATTTGTTTTTTATCTGCAATCTTTCACGATGTTTTTAAGGAGGAAGAAAATCACGATGTTAAAGGCAGGGACTTTGCAATAAAAATTTTAAAATCGCTGAAATACAGGCAGAATGTTATTGAAAAGGTTGCAGAAAGTATTGCCGACCATAGTAACAGTGAGAAATTTTTACACACGGTTGAAGCGAAAATTTTATGGGATGCTGATAAATTAGACAAGTTGGGAGCCACTGCTTTTTTGAGAAGGATTAATGAAAGAAATTTAAAAATTCGTCTTGAAAAGGATAAAAATATATTTCTTTATCTGGATTCTTCAAAGGAAATTTACCGGAAAAGGACTGAACATACAAATGAATGTCTGGATACAGAAGAAAAAATGATTAAAAAGGATAAAATTTTAAAATGATAAATATTACTTTTTGTAACTATTCAGCCACCCAAAAAATTAAGGGTAAATTTTTGATTTTTCGTATCTTTTTGAAATTGGACGCTCATTTCGTTCAGAATTAAATGTATTATTTGAGATTTTAACTCGAGTTTGAAAGATATTTAAATCTAATTTTGAAAGTTATTAAAATTACGCTTGAAAAATTGAGTTTGTTGCCGTGTCAAATATTGTTT